>CALIJJ010000117.1 GCA_938017515.1 uncultured Pseudanabaenaceae cyanobacterium | reverse complement strand
AGAATTTAGCTCCACAGTATCGCCAGGAGCATAAGCAAAATAGAGCCACATCCGCCCTTCCCCCCGCTGATATCGCTCAACCGAAACTTGCGACCCATCAATCAGAACATACTCCTGGAGACTAGGTAACCGCTGATACTCCTTCAGCTTGTCCCCCCGGTCCTGCCTCTCCGTCCCAGGAGACAGCACTTCAACAATCAGCGTTGGCGCCGCAATCAACTTGATCGCATTCCGATCAACCTCACTACAGCTCACAACCACATCCGGATAACGATAGGCCCCAGCATCCGAAATCTGGACTTTCACATCCGCAACATTAATGCGGCAGTTCCTAGCGCGAACCTGCGCCCGCAGTGCACTGTACACATTCAGAGCAATGTCATTGTGGGGAACCGTTCCCCCTGTCATCGCAATAATGCGCCCCCCAGAATACTCATATCGATCCTCTTGTAGAGGTTCCCAGAGCAGATAATCCTCTGGCGTCATGGGCTGCTGGGAGTCTCGTGCTGCGATCATCAGAAAACGTCCAAACAGATTACTGGTTACGAAGACAGCTTCGCCTCAAATTCCTCTAACGCCTGCACCGTTCCCACTACCCAGGCTCGGGCGATCGCCTCCGGCACCCACTCCCTCAACGGAACCCCAGGAAAAATGCGGCTCTCCTCCACCTGAGCATACTCCCCTGCCTCAAACACATTGATCGTCAGTTCACCACTGTCATAGATCCAAAGCTCGGGAACCGCGATCGCAGCATAGGCCGCCAACGTCGTCTTAGACGTCACATCCGTTTCAATCGCCAAATCTGGCGGTGGATCCCCCGGCTGCAGCCGACGTCGCCCAATCATCTGCTGATAATTCTCAATATAAAAACAGGCATCCGGCTCCACTCCAGCCGCCCCTTCTCGCTTAAACGTCGTCGAACCAAACGGCTCATACCGCTGGCCCAGCCGTTTCAGCATCGCCTTCACCATATCCGAGACAATCTCAGTGGGCTTCTCATGCTCCGGCAGCGGAACCATAATTTCCAAAACACCATCGTAATAAGCCACCCTGGCAGAACGATGCTCCCCCAGCTCCTGCAAAATCGTTTCAAACTCAGCCCAGCTGACATCAGGAATCGTGGCGAGACTACCCGCTGCGAGCTGCATCTGGCTAATCGGTTTTGCAATGGGTGTCGTAATCATCATCGCAAGGCGTAGATTGATCTCAGCATAGCTTAGCCAGCGCTGAGGAAGCGTTCCTTAGCAATCGCCCTCAACCGCTGCAAATCCTCCCGCCGCGACACCGACAGCGGAATCATCTCCTTAATTTGGGTCACCAACAGCGCAGTATCCAGCGATCGCCCCTGGGCCAACGCCTCATACAGCGCCGCAATGATCGCCTGCTCCATCTCCGCGCCGCTGAACCCATCGCTAGCCTGCACCAGCTCAGCCATATCAAGTTTTTCCGGCTGCTGACGGTGCTTTTGCAGATGAATGCTCAGAATTGACGCCCGCTCCTTAGCGTTGGGCAAATCCACAAAAAAGATTTCGTCGAAGCGTCCCTTGCGCAGCAGCTCCGGCGGAATGCGAGAGATATCATTCGCCGTTGCCACCACAAAAACCTGCTCCGACTTTTCCTGGAGCCAGGTCAGAAATGAACCGAATAAGCGCTGGCTCAGACCACCATCCCCTTCTCCAGAACTGGCCCCAAAGCTTTTTTCAATTTCGTCAATCCAGAGCACCGCCGGAGCGATCGACTCCGCCAGGGTCACGGCTTGGCGGAAGTTCTTTTCCGATTCACCGATGTATTTGTCATACAACCGTCCCGCATCGAGCTTGAGCAGGGGCATTTGCCAGGCACGGGCGATCGCCTTCGCCGCCAGGGATTTCCCGCAGCCCTGAATCCCCACAATCAAAATGCCTTTGGGAGCCGGAAGCCGCAGTTCCCGTGCCGCCGGACTAAACCCAACCTTGGCCCGCGTCAGCCAGCGCTTCAGCCCCACAAAGCCCCCCATGGCCACCGAGAGATTTTCCACCGGATGATATTCCAGAATGCTGGCCTCGTGGATCATCTGAGACTTGCGCTTGAGGATGCGGGGCACATCCCCGGCGCAGAGTTGGCCATCTTCCAGCGCCGCATAGGCCAACACCTGACGAGCCTGCTTCAGCGTCATGCCACAGAGGGCGCTCACGAGGGATTGCTCAGCGCGATCGTCCAACTCCACCCGCACTCGGTTTTTCTCGCTCAGGGTTCTGCCGACTTCCTTGACCACGCGGGCCAGTTCCTCGCGATCGGGCAGCTTCAGCTCGCAATGGGCCGCATCCCCGGCCACTGCCCCCGGCAGCCGCACCGACTCCCCCGTCACCACCATCACCGCCCGGTGCTTCGAGAATTTATGGGCGACTTCGCGGAATTGCCGCGCCACGGACGCATCGCCCAAATGCTCACCCAGATCCTTGAGCCAGAAGATCGATTTCTGGGTCTCGTGGATGTACTTCAGCATCGCCTCGGGCTCCTTGGTTTCCTCTAGGGAAGCGCTGCTCTCTCCCACATCCCAAGGCGCATTGAACGTACCCGGCTTGCGGCTGATGCCCCGGGCGACACTCCACTCGAACATGGGCATCCCCATTTCTTCCGCAGCCCGCTGGAGCAGGCGCGCCACTCGCTCTTCCTCAACGGTCTCAATCACGATGATGGGGTGATAGGAGAGGATGAGGGTCTGAATTTCGCGGGCGGTCAGGGAGCGAGCCATGGCAAGTAGAGTAGTGATGGAGCTGCGGTCTAGCGTCAGACGACACTCGAACAGTTTTGGATTAGCAACTAATCCGTCAGCACGTCCCAAAGAAAGACCGACAGTTTCTCTAAATTAAGCGTGGTGATCTTCTGGGTATGGACCATGTCATGGGTCGCTCCAGCGGTGTACAGCTCATCATCGAGATACTGAAATAGGCCCTGGGCCATGGAGTCATCACCAATTTGCACGAGACCGATGGCTAGCTCATTTTTGTGCGCCATGCGCGCCGTCGTTTCGACCACGAGCTTCGCCAGACGCTTACGCGATGTGGGCTCACCATCCAGGATGACGAGAAAAATTTCGCCGTTGGCTTGGGTCTTCCCTGCAGCTTTGCGATGGAAATAGTCTGCGATCGCCTCATCCAACACCTGCACAAAGTCAAAGCTCGACGGCGGATAGCTATCACTCAAGAGTTGGGGCAGACGACCATCAACCACCTGCTCATATTTTTGAAACCCGGAGGTCGCACTGGCTTGTTCCGATGCCAAATACAGCGTGATGCCATCTGCATCGAGTTCTGTACAGGTTGCAATCAGGGCCTGAATGGCATCCTGGGCCTGGAGCCAAGATTCAGCTAAATGGGGAACCTGATGAGACACACAGGTACGACCCAAAATCAGGGTGTAGTCACGGTTCTTGAGTAAGTCTCTGGGAAGACTTTTGGAAGGCAACTCAGGCAAAGGAGTCGTGGTACTCATGGGGGATTGACGGATAGGCGCTTTCCAGCTCAGAGTTCCCGAAATAGCTCCCAAAAGTGAAGACACCGCTTCAAGCCATGACGAAGGACAGAGGCTTGAACATATTCCCAGAAGCATCAGGGCTCGCAGAGTTTATAGTTGCGATCGCAAGCGTAGTTCTGCCAGCAACGCGCAGTGGTCTGAAATACCAGAGGGAGCCGTTGCCAGGTTTTCTACGGTAAAGTCAGCGCTGACAAAAATATGGTCGATGGGAATTTTGAGCAGACGGAACAGGCGATCCTTCACCCAAGCTTGGGGCGCAGTGTTGGCATAGTACCAAGTGAGACGCAAACCATGGCCCAAGAACGCGCTGCGGAGCTGGGAGCGTTCGGTAAAGTCCTGCATGTAGGCAGACCAGGGCACCGCATTAAAGTCCCCCATCATGATCAGCGGCAGCCGGGGGGATGCAGCCGTCGATGCCTGCTGCGAGGTTCGTGCATAGTCCGCCAGGGCGAGGATGGTGTCGTTGCGCTGGTTAAAGGTACTGCGGCGCACCGGAATTTTGGGATGAACCAGAGCCACCTGCACCGCTGTGCCATGCACCTCTAAAATCGCAAACAGACTGGGGGTGCTGGTGCCGAGGTCATCGACTTTTGCTTCGACGATGGGGTAGCGACTCAACAAACTGAGATCTTCCCAGGGGCCTGCTTGGGTTGATTGGTAGTAGTAGGGGTAGAGATCGGCAAGGTCTTGGCTGAGGGGGAGGACCTGCGATCGCCTTGGCTCCACCAATCCCAAGACATCAACGGGATGCTCACGGACAACGGTTGCAACTGCATCTTTATCCCAGGCCTTGACATTGACGTTATAGGTCATCACGTT
>CALIJJ010000116.1 GCA_938017515.1 uncultured Pseudanabaenaceae cyanobacterium | reverse complement strand
CCTCAGTGAGCACCAACTCCGCTGGCGAACCGGTGTCATCCTCAACTTTGAAGGCAACCGTGCCCTCGTCAAAGCCGATCGCGCTGACAACTGCGTCACCATCAACGTCAGCGGCCCCACCCCCAGCCGCCGCCGACTCCTCGCGATTATTCGCTCCGACTTCGATCGCATCCACAGCAACTTCAAAAACCTCAAAATCGAAGAAATCGTCCCCATCCCCAACCACCCCGAAATCACCGTCCGCTACAAAGAACTGCTCGTGCGAGAAAAACGTGGCAGCAAAACCTTCGAAGTCGTCAACGGCGACGACCTCCTGGAACTCAACGTCCAAGACCTACTCAACGGCGTTGATCTCGACGGCAACCGCAGCCGCTCCAATGGTTTTGGCGATCGCGACAATCGCACCCAAGCCCTCTCCCTCTTTTACAGCTACTCCCACAAAGACGAACACCTGCGCGACGAACTCGAAACCCACCTGAAACTGTTGCAACGACAAGGACTGATCCAACCCTGGCACGATCGCCGCATTCCCCTCGGCGATGACTGGGGCCAAGCCATCGACGACAACCTCAACCGCGCCGACATCATCCTGCTGCTGATCAGCGCCGACTTCATCGCCTCCGACTACTGCTACGACAAAGAACTTGCTCGCGCTATGGAACGCCACCGCAGCGGCGAAGCGGTTGTGATCCCTATTCTGCTGCGACCTACCGACGTTAAGAGAACAGCGTTTAGCGCACTCCAGGGCTTACCGACTGATCTACGCCCTGTGACTGAGTGGGATAACCGTGATAAAGCTTGGCTCAACGTCGAAACCGGCATCAAACAGGTCGCCGAAAGCCGCTCTGCCGACAGATTTTAATCACACCGCCCCCACCCTGCATCCCGAGCCGACATCCGGCATAATTAAAGCCGAGTCCAGAAAACCAGCCTCAGCAACGGAGCGTGCATCATGGCCCCAGATTCTTCAGCAACGGCCTTTTCAAGCCTGATCGAACAACGCGATCGCTGGCTCGCCGAACAAATCCGCCAGCTCAGCGTTGACCTCCTCAGCCAAGGCACCTTCACCTGCACCGCCTGCGGTGCCGTCGCCGGAGACTACATCGTCCAGCAAGACGGCGAGAACCACCGCCTCAACACCCCCGAGACCTACGCCTTCCTGCAATACATGAAAAGCAAGTAGTCCTGCCCCTTAGTGCTCCACCTTAGTCCTGCACCGGCCCTTCTCCCCATTCCGCCCATCCCTGTTTATATCTCTGCTCACATCCCGGCTTACACTCCCGTTCACACTCCCGCCTAACCCATGTCCCTATTCCGCCCGCCCCGCCTCTGGGTCGGAGACACCGCCGCTGAACAACACCGCCATGCCACCTGGCTCGAACTGTTCTACGACCTCGTCTTTGTCGTCGCCATCTCCCAGTTGGCCCACAAACTAAGCGACCATATTGACCTCAAAGGCTTCCTCAGCTTCGTCGCCCTGTTTGTGCCCGTGTGGTGGGCCTGGATTGGGACAACGTTTTATGCCAACCGCTTCGACAGCGACGACATCGTGCGCCGAGGGCTGATGGGACTGCAAATGCTGGCGATCGCCGCCCTCGCAGTCAACGTCCACCACGGCCTCGACAGCAGCTCCGTCGGCTTTGCCCTCGCCTACGCCGCCTCCCGCGTTCTCCTCGTCCTGGAATACCTCCTGGCGGGCTGGCATTTGCCCAAGGCGCGGGGATTGACGACGCGCTATGCCCTGGGCTTTAGCCTCGGTGCGCTGCTCTGGATTCTTTCCGTCTTTGTACCGCCGCCGCTACGCTTTGCCCTTTGGGTTCTTGGCCTCGTGGTCGATTTCATCACCCCCCTCACCGCCACCGAAGCAATTCGACAGCTGCCACCCCACCCCGAACACCTGCCCGAGCGCTTTGGCCTGTTTACGATCATCGTTTTGGGTGAGGCAATCATTGCCGTGGTGAATGGCGTTTCGGAGATGGCCTGGGGGACAGCGAGTACGGTGAGTGCGATCGCCGGATTCATTACGGCCTTCTCCCTCTGGTGGCTCTATTTCGAGAACGTCTCCGGCTCAGTGCTCGAAACCGTGCGCAGTGCCGCCCGCCTCCGCACCGCGATGTTGTGGCTCTACATCCATTTGCCCCTCGTCATTGGCCTGGCTGCCACGGGGGTTGGGGTGGAGCAGGTGATCGAAGCGGCGGGCAGTGGGGATGCGTTGGCGGGACCGGAGCGTTGGCTGATCTGTGGTTCCGTGGCGTTGTGCTATGGCTCGTTGGCGGTGTTGCATCGTATGGGCGTGATTTTCATGTGCAAGGCCCGGACGCGGCATCGGCTGGGGGGCATGGCCTTGATGCTGGCGGTGGCGATCGCCGGTGTTGGTCTGTCTCCCATCAATGTCATCAGCGTTGTTGCATTGGTCAGCTTGGCCCAGGTGGCCTTGGACTTGTACCAGGGGAAACCCGCTTCCATGACCGCATCGACTGATTCGTAGCGGGGGAGGAGCTTCGTCGTGGGAGTTAGCGGGGCTGGACGGGCCGTAGACGCCGGTAGGCGATCGCCAAGCTCTCCTCCTCCCCCACATTGCCCGGAAACAAAACCACGGGTAAGTCGGGAAATTGAGCGTGCTCCGGCTCTGTTTTGACGATGCAAACCCCCGGAATAATCTGCCCCAGCAGCCGCACTTGCCCTAGGGCCAATGCCTGACTCAGCGTGTCGTTGGACGTGATGCCCCCTTTGCTGATTAAAAAGCCAATGTCAGCGGGCAACCGTTGCACGATGGCGACCAGAAGGGCAGAGATATTTCGGCCAAAGGCAAGTTGCTCGTCTGACGATTGAAAGCTGAGGACGGCTCGGCTTGTGTAGACAACTGGTGTGAGGTTGCGATCGCAGCACTGCTGAATTTGCTCAGAGATAGCCTGCCGCAGGGCATCGGCCTGGTCTGGATGGGCCTGTAGACGGGCCACATTGAGTTCAATGCCTAGTACATCATCCAGCTTCAGGAGTGCGGCGAGTTGCTGGGTCGTCTTTTGTACGTAGGACCCCACCAGCACCAGCCCTGGTCGATGGCTGCGCACGTACTGGGCCATTGCCTCTGGTCTCACGGGCTGAGGCGGTAGGTTGGCTAGGGAGGTCAGCAGGCTGGCGGCACTGCGGAAGAGGAAGCGTTTGCCCTGGGCAGCGGCCTCCAGCACGGCGGCGGCAAAGGTGTCGAGATCGGACTGGTGTTCTACATCCACCGCGACGCAGGTATTGTGCTGGAGCTGTTGGAGTTGCGATCGCAATAGTTTTCTTCCCTCCCCAGGCTCCCCAGTCTGAGGACGCAACGCTTTGAGCCTGATCCCCTGCACCTGTTCCGCTGCAATTTTTCCCTGAGTTTTCTCGGCCACGTAATGGGGTAAATCGCTGTGGCTGAACCCAAAGACCGGATCGCGGGCAAACTCGGTTTTGTGGACCGGTGTGCGATGGCCATTGGCCTGGATGTAATGGGTGCCGTCTATGGTGATGCGACCTCCCTCGAGAAACGCGGGCACGAGGAAATGAGCGTCAAAGGGACCGAGTTCCTGGGCGATCGCATCGGTTTCCAGGGGATAGTGGCCTCGCAGCGTAGAGTCCGAACGGCTGATCAGCAGGTAAGTCTGAATTTGGGCCTGCCGTAGCGCCTGCTGAAGGTTGCGGCAGACGGCGCGGGTCACCTGTTCGGCTTCGGTAGCGGAGCGCGATCGGGTGTTGGTGAGAATGAAAACCAGCGGCGAGGGATCCAGTAATCCTGCGATGAGGCTCTCCACGTCCCATCGGAGCAAGAGGGGACAGCTATGAACCGTTTGGGACCCTGTGGGATCGTCGTCGAGAACGATGATTTTAGGGCGATTGGCACCTGCGTTGCTCGGAATGTCGCTCATCGTGTCGGGGTCGGGGCTGATGGATTCGGAGTTTACGGGGTCGGGATTTGGTTCGGGACTTGCGGGGATGCGTGTTCGGCGCGATGCATCACCGGAGGTTTGGGAGGCAAAAGATCAGGTTAAAGAAGCAGATTAAAAGAGCGCAGTAAAAAAGCGGGCGATCATCGACCCGCTTTTCGGATTTGTATGGGCGTGAGCCACCATGGCAGCCGATCCAGCGATGACCGGGTTTCGGCGGCGGGCTAGATCTGAGTAGACGATTAGGCTGTGTGCAGCGGATCGTGGTGGGTGCAGCTAATAAAGGAGGTGTTCAGGCGGTCCTTTTCGCGGGAATCAATCACGCCGAATTCTTGCATCTCACTGAGCCAGCCAGAGAGAGCACGGTAGGTGACTTCATGAGCCAGCCAACGGTGACCGTGCTGTGCTGCCAACTCTTGGTTGGCGTAGTTGATTCGAGAAATCCAGCAAATGCCGTTGGGTAGGCGAATCTGCCACTTCCAACGGCGTTCATAGGGAACGGCGGAAACCCAGTGGTTGGTGGAAGGAACTTTACTCATGGGAGAGATGTGTGAGTCGAGAGTTTAACAATTATTTAATATTGTATCAAAATTATGCCTTTATTTAAGAAACATTTGCATGTTGGTGTGCATTGTGCATTTTTTCTGGGGAGAGATGCGGCGACGCCCCCTGCGCCCCTGAGCTTTTTGCGTGGGTTTCTGGCGAGGGTTTCTGGCAGGGGTTTCTGGCAGGGGCTCTGGCGGGGTGTTGCGACGTCCTTCTCCATTAGGTTTCCCGTGCTGGGTGGGGTCTCATCCGATTAGGTCGTGAGATAGAAAATTGCGAGTTGTTCCAACGCAGCCCAGGTGTGACCGTTCACAATGCCGTTGGCTGCGATGACCGAACTGAGCGGTGGGGGTTGGCGAGCCTGAAAATCTTGGACGGTGGCTTCTGTTTCTGGCCCAAAACGTTGATCGACGAGACCCTCGTAGAGACCAACCGTTTTGAAGAGCTGTTGAACGGCCCCCACGGCTGGACCCATGGTGTAGCGCTGCAGGGTTGGGAATTGATCGATCAGGGCAGACCCAGAATGGAGCGATCGCCACAGCATTGGATCGACAATGCCATTTTGGAAGCGCAGGTAGCGAAACTGGGTCAGCAGGACGCGGCGTTCGGTTTTGGGGCCAAAGCTGCCGTCGATCTTGAGCGGTTCAAGCGCTGGAAAGTCCGGTTGAGCGATGCGTTGATTGAGTTGGCGTTGTAGGCGCTTGACGAGGAAATGGCGATCGCCCCGGCGCAGTATTGGAGTCCGCCTCGGGGGATCGGGCTGGGAGAGAGGGGCCGATGATGCATCCATGGTGTGTTGACGGGCTGGAACGGATTGGGGGCTGAAGCAGTTGACAGTGCGCATGGTGGATATCCCAAGGAACCTGATTTGGTTGTATCCCGAGGCTTGGGAGATAGGCAGCACCCACTCGGGTAATCTTGGAGCATTGCTAATGGGATGCTGTTTCCATGTCCACGAACCTGCTGATTAATGTTCTGATTGTGCTGGGATTTATCCTGGCCAATGGTGTCTTTTCCATGTCTGAGCTAGCGATTGTCTCGGCTCGCAAAGTGCGGCTGGAGCAGGCCGCGCGCAAGGGCGATCGCAAGGCCCAGGCGGCGTTGCAGCTGGCGAATAAGCCCAATCGCTTTTTCTCCACGGTGCAGGTGGGCATTACGCTGATCACGCTGCTGAGTGGGGCATTGGGGCAGGAAACCTTTGGCCAGATTATGACCCTGGGCCTGAGTCGGGTTCCTGCGATCGAACCCTACGTGCCGAAGGTCGCTTCGATCCTAGCGACGGTCCTGCTGACCTATCTGACCTTGGTCCTGGGGGAACTCTTGCCGAAGCAACTGGCGACGATCATGCCGGAAACTATTGCCAAGCTTGTGGCAGCGCCCATGGGTCGCTTGTCGAAGCTGGCTTCTCCGATCGTGACGATTCTCAATGGTTCGACGAAGGCGCTGACCAAGCTCTTGGGCATTAAGCCGTCCAATGAGCCGAGCATCACTGAGGAAGAAATCCGAGCCTTTATTCAGCAGGGCACCCAGGAAGGCACGTTGGAGACGGCGGAGCAAGAAATTGTGGAGCGGGTGTTTCAGTTGGGCGATCGCCACGTCAATGAAATTATGACGCCCCGCCCGGAAGTCCTCTGGTTGAACCTGAGCGATTCCGTGGATGTCAATCGCGACAAGATTGCCTCGGCTAGCTATCGCCGGATGCCGGTGTGTGATGGGGAGCTGGATCGGATCGTCGGTTTGGTGAATACGAATGATTTGCTGGGGCGCTCGTTGAGTCAGCAACCCTTGGATTTGTCGGCGGATTTAGAGCAACCCCTGGTGGTGCCGGAGGGGATGCGATCGCTACGAATCCTGGAGCGGTTCAAGCAGTCGCGGGTCCATACGGCGCTGGTGGTTGATGAATATGGTGTGGTTCAGGGCTTGGTGACGCTGGGCGATATTTTGGAGGCGTTGGTGGGCGATGTACCGTCGCTGGATGAAGCGACTGATACGGAAGCGCAGCAGCGTGAGGATGGCTCTTGGTTGATGGATGGACTGATGGATGTGGACGCTGCGTTGGCGTTGGTCGGAGCCGAAAATGACGCCGATCAACGGGGCCGCTACCAAACCCTAGGGGGCTTTATGGTCCATCATCTCGGGCATGTTCCCAAGGCCACCGATACGTTTGAGTGGAAGGGATTGACATTTGAAGTGATGGATATGGATGGCAATCGGGTCGATAAAGTCTTAGTACGATCTGGCCAGTCGTAACCGGCTCGATAGGGCGGGATCCATGATTTCTAGAGAATAAGGAGCTGATCACGATGGCAGAGGACTGTAGCGTCCAGCTCGAATCGAATGGCAGGGATGAGGGACAAGCGTGTTTTGTGATCACAACAGCTTCGGCAACTTACTACTATCAAAAAGAAGGTTGTGGATTCTCCAGCCTGATCGATCGTGATGGCAATGATTGGATCAACTATCATCCCGAGAAAGGACCGCGAGGTAGCTACCGTGGCATTCCCAATATGGGATTTGGTACGTTTGGTCATCCCGGTTTTGAGTTGGGTGCCAGGAGCTGGGTGAGTGAACAGCGGCCAGATTTTGTGCGCATTACGTCCGAATCCGCGGACCAGACCTGGCTCGTACATTGGGATTTCTATGCTGACCAGGCTTCGATGCTGGCTGAAAAGCTGGGGGCGCGGGCGTGGCTTCTGTATGAAGGCACGCCGGGGGGGCGGTTTCGTCCCGAGCAACAATACTGGATCACGTCAGACGGTTGTCAGCGGTATTGCCATGAGCGATTCCAGGGTCGTCTTCCCTCACCCAAGTGGGTTGCATTTTGCGATCCGCACAGTGCTCGGTCGCTACTGCTTTGCTATGAAGGTCCAGATACAACGAAAGATATTTATTGGCCGATGGATGGAGAAGGGGGGATGACGGTTTTTGGCTTCGGTCGTTCGGAGCGCCGTCAGTTCAAGTTTGTTTTGGAAAAAAGCCCCTGGCGTTTGGAGCGCTCGAAACGTTGGAAGCGAAGGTTGTTTTTGAACCAGACTCCCTTTCGCTTCTCGTTTTCGTTGAGGGATACGCTGAATTATGAGGTTTTGAAAGCCGCCAGCGAGTCCTTAGGCCTCTTGCAATAATCTCTGGCCCTCACCCCAACCCCTCTCCCACGGCTGTTTGATGGATAGGGGGAGAGGGGCTCTTGGATTCCCTTTCCTCGATTCAAGTGAGCGGACACAATTCTCTTGCTGACCGGGCTGAGCGAAGCCGAAGCCCTCGGCCTTGGCATGCTCACGGTTTTGCTGGTTTAGCGGAGCCGGTTTCCCTGAGCCTGTGCCGAAGGGAAACCAGCAGCAGCAACAGCTATGTTTATTTCAGGCTGCCGACTTACTGGGCATCACCTTTGCTTTTACGGCCAAGTGTTGCGACTCCAATCCCGGCAATTCCGAAGAGTAAAACGCCGCCTGCTGCGAGACGCTTGCGTGAAAGTCGTGGGTGGCTGTGGTCATCGTGGTGATGGTGGTCTGCAGCGGTTTTGCGGGATTGGGCGTAGAGCATGAGGCCCCCTTGGGTCACGAGCTGCTCACCGACGGAGAGGTTTTGGGTGACTTCAATGCGATCGCCCTCACTCATTCCTGTTGTGATCTCAACTGGCTCATAGAAGTTTTCGTATTGGACAAAGACCCACTGTTTCCCGTCTACCTCAACAATGGCTGATACTGGAATCATGATTCTAGCGTTGCCGTTCTCACTTGCATTCTCGCTTGCATCAAGGGCTTGTTCGATGGAGGTGACTTGAATGCCGAGTTGCCGATCGACGCTGGCGTTGACTGCCACGGGTAGGACTCCGCCTGTGGCTTCAAACTCATCGCCATGGCCTGCATGGGCTAGGGCGGTGGTCTGAAGACCTAGAACGAATGCAGTGGTGATCAGAAGGCGAGTGAGTGAGGCAGCTTTCATGGGAAATAGGGGGGAGGACACGGATGGGGCAACGGCCATGGACCAGTCGTGCAGGTTTTGAATCTAAGCCTTCAATCCGAATATTTACTGAATTCCGCCTTTGATTGTGGCTATGATTTTTTGAGAGTCATAGGAACGAATAGAGTCTTCAACCCCCCGCAAATCTACGGTGAATTCTGGTCGGAAGATCGGTTGAATTTCTTCCTAGAGATGGATATGCCAGATATAGGGAAAACCTGAATTTTGCTACCTGAACTTTGCTGCTGATTAAGTGGGAGCCTGCTCTCTCGTGCTGTTTTTCTGATGCTGTCTTTTCTGGCGCTATTTTTTGGGGTGAGCATGATTGAAAGAGCAGGCCAGTCCCGCTTGGGACTGGCTTAACGCCCTAGGCAAAGATATTGGCGTCCAGATTAAGCCTGGCGTTCAAAGCGATCTGGATACTACAGCGCTGCACAATCTCTAAATGGCGATTGATCCAGGGATCTGACGAGGACGCCGTGCCCCCTGAAGAAATGCTGCATCGCGAGACCCAAAACGGATCATGCTGGTAAAAGTTTTCCAGGAGGGCGAGGTAAGGACGCTTAGCATCCAGTTCTGGGGCGAGGTCCACGCCTGTGGCGCGACAGCGTTGGATGGCTAAGCAGCAGAGCCGTAGATAGGAAATAATGCGATAGCGATTATTGAGATGGGGATTTAAGAGCAGGTTTTGAGCATATTTCAAATTTTTGTAGGCTTTATGCAAAGAGTAGGTCTGACAGAGATGCATGATGATCGATCCTCCAGTCTAGAAATCGCTAAGGCAGGTTTGCTTGAGACAGGA
>CALIJJ010000115.1 GCA_938017515.1 uncultured Pseudanabaenaceae cyanobacterium | reverse complement strand
GGCAAGGTCTTGGCTGAGGGGGAGGACCTGCGATCGCCTTGGCTCCACCAATCCCAAGACATCAACGGGATGCTCACGGACAACGGTTGCAACTGCATCTTTATCCCAGGCCTTGACATTGACGTTATAGGTCATCACGTTCAAGGTCGTGTCAGATAACCCAGCGTCCATAGAAGCTGGAGCAGCTTGGGCTGGGCGCATCAAAGACCACCCCAGTGTTGTATTCACATAGAAGCTTAGGGCCATCGCCAGGGCTGCCACACACACCCATCGCCGACGACTCGGCAACACGACAGGTAGCTTCAGGAAGTGGCCGCTGAGCAACCCACCCAGGAGAATCAACGTCGCAGCAGCCAACCAGAAATAACAGGCACCCACTAATTCAAAAGGCCAAACGCGATACCAAGGCGCAAAGGGCAAGCTCAGGGCCAGAGCGAACAGGGTCAGAAGACAAACCAAGAGAGGGAATGAGGGTCGAAACCGCATGGGGGTTAGGGAGGAGCGTCCCCGGGAGAATGTTCAGAGCGGAGGATACACAATCCCAGATTTCCCATTTTCCCGAGTCGTAGCGCAGAACGCATTCCCTCACCGAAACAGAACTTCAGCTTGTGCGAAGCAAACAGCCTCAACCCCATGCCACTTTATCTTCGACTGGTTTCGACACCACTCAACCGGCAACACCCCTTACAGCAAACAACGAGGGCTTCGACTTCGCTCAGCCCAATCGGCAGGGTCGTTATGTCCGCAGACTTAGGACAAGGGCTTCTGTTGGGCTTGCTCGCAGCCCCGCACAAAGAAGCGATAGCAGTAGCTGCTCCAGTACAGCAGATTAACCGCCAGCAACAGGGTACGAATTACCCAGGATTGAAACGGAACCCACAAAAAAGCTGTTGCAACTAACACCAGCAGCTTCTCCACCAGAGAAACCCAGCGGGCATGGTAACGCCGATCCCAGTAGGAAAACGGGCTAATGAAGCGATAACGGCTGAACGGCAAAAAATGCCGGTGGGCATCGTCGTGGTGCACCGGCAGATCGCCCAAGTCGTGGAGGACAGCGCTGAAAAACAGACAAGCCCAGGGCGAGTCAAAGGGATGTGAAATGTCTCCCCAAACCATCGTCACCCCAACAGCCCCCAACAGTCCCAAAGGGATCGAATGGAAACCATGGGTAAAATTCTGCCAAAACGGCTCCCAGTAAGTTTTAGACCAAATCTTCCCTTCAGGCTGGCGCTTGATCCCCTTGGCCCAGACGTAAAGGACAAACATAGGGAGATCCGGCAAAATCGACCCAACAAAAATCGCCCCGGCAAATAGCGGAGACGCGGGTGCCACGGGTAGAAGGAGTGACAAATTAATGAGCGCGTGGCTGGGAGTATTCATATCCTTCTATTGTGCCAGCGATTTTTTCCCGTTCTGGAAATTGTTCTGGATATTTTTCCGGAAATTTTTCTGGCAATTGTTCTGGCAATTTTTCCGGCAGATTTTCCAGCTGCGTTCCAGCTCAAGCCTTCAGGCCATCCCCTCGGACGCCAATATCTGGGTATGCCTGAGGGAAAGCAACAGCGTCTTCACCCGTCCCCGAATCTCATCCCGCACACGGGGAAAGATCTCCGGATTCTCCGCGGGATCGTCCAACTGCCAATCTTCAAAAACAGTCCGTCTCAGCCAGGGCTCCGGCAGGATGGAGCCACAACCGCAGAGCGAAATAACAACGTCAAAGTCTTCAGGGTCAAAAGTATCAAGGGCATCGGAGGTCTGCTGACTAATGTCGATGCCGACTGCGCTCATCGCTGCGATCGCCTCGGGTCTCACCTGGCTCGCCTCTAGTCCCGAACTAGAAATCTGAAGCGGTTCGGACTGATGCTGCTCAACGCAAAGCTGTCGAGCAAATCCCTCTGCCATCTGCGATCGCGCCGAGTTCTTTCGACAGACAAACATAATGTGTTTCGTAACCTTTGTCATAACGACCCTGAAGAACTGACCGAAAGAGAACTTAACTGGAACATCGCCGCACTTGGCGTTCAACCTCCATACTGCCATCATCACCGTATCAGGTCTCTAAAGGCCACGATTGTTAGCCTCCCATAACAATCGTAAAAACTGTACACAGAGGTTTCGTTTCAGACCTCTGTCATTCAACAAAATGAGATGGGATGAAGGCAGGGAATCCTTGGCCTTTAGAGATTCAGTCAATCCATTTGATATTGAATCTCCGTCAACCGCTTCAAGACTCTAGGATAGCCTCATACCGGGTCAATCTTCCGGCAAGAATAACGGAATGTTACTCGGCTATCCCTCACCCCCATGATGCTAAATAGGCTTCCAGCCTGTAGTACATAGATCCCAAATCAAAAAGCATCTAAAAACAAACTCCCTTGAGACGTTGCTAGTACAAGAGAAAGTCCATGGAGATGAATGGAGTAACAGCCTCCTAGAATCAAGACTCAATCAGCTAAAAGAGCAAGGGAGAAACGTCAATTCCAAGTAAGGAACAGTAACAAGGAAAGCAGATATTGAGTCCTCGATAGAATGGATGCAAGGAGAGTTGCGGCTACCACGCGTCCCCACAGAATCTCCCCTTCTTGTCAACCGAGTCATGACCTTTCCTGAAGTGCTTTATCGCAACGCGATGCAGCTTAGACAAGGAAAGAAGAGGCAGCAATCCATGGAGAAAGACGGCCTTCTTCGCAAACCATGACAGAGAAACTCGGGCAAATACTCGCACTTCAAAAGACATATTTCCTACTTCATCAGTCCCTGTAAGCTCCGAAATTTCCGCAAAAATCCTCCCGATCCGTAGGTAGAGTTCTAGGATGGTGTTGGATGCGGACGGTTTTCAACGTGTCGCTCGTCGCTCAACGTTCAACAGGATCTTGCTAGGGTTTTATCTATGTTCCTTCGCCACCTTTTTCAACGCAGCCTGACGCGTAAGCATGCCGTTGCTTTGGGAGTCCTCATTCCGGTCTTGGCGGCTGGGGGTGGACAGTCGGCGATCGCCCAGGAAAACCTGTGCAGCACCCCCGCCATGGCAAGGCTTCAGCAACATTCCGTGGCCGCTGGCGAGACCCTAGACAGCATTGCCAATCGCTATGGTCTCACCGCCGCCACCCTCAAGGGTTTCAATGCAGCAACGCGGGGGGGAAGCGTAACCCCAGGGCAAACCCTCTCCATTCCGCCCTATAACGGCATTCAGGTGAATGCCAACGGTCGCACCTGGGAGGACCTATCAGCCCAATACAAGGTCCGCCCCGACGTTCTCTTCGAAGTGAATGGTTGCCCAACCCAGCCCACAACCGCCTTTATCCCTGGCATCAAATGGGTCCCCGGCATTGAAACCGCCACCGTTGTAGCCGATGCGGACCCCAAGCCCATCCAAAATGCCGCTGCCCTCTCTGGCTATCCCCTGCGTCAATCGAGTGCGCTGCTGTCCCATTATGGTTGGCAGCTCAATCCCATCGTCGATCGCGTCGTATTCCACGGCGGTATTGACATCGCCGCATCACTAGGAGACGCTGTGCTATCCCTCGGCAGCGGAACCGTGGCCTACGCAGCGGAGCAAGGAGAATACGGCAATCTGGTGGTGGTCAACCACGCCAACGGTCTCCAGTCTCGCTATGGCCAGCTCAAAACGATTCAGGTCAGCGCTGGGCAAACCGTCGATCGCACGACAGTGCTGGGCACCGTGGGACAAACCGGCATTCCTAGCGCAGAAGCTCCTCACCTTCATTTTGAAATGCGTCTCAACTCCGCTCTCGGCTGGGTCGCCCAGGACCCCATGCCTTTCTTGAGTGAGCGCGTCGGTCTCAGCGATTAGACACCATGGCTCCCCTGCCGTCTGCCGTACATGCCCAGCCCGATCGCTTTTTAATCTGCGGTCTGGGCAGTCTTGGGCAGTATTGCATCTTCAATCTCAAGAGCTTTAGCCTGCCTGGCATTGCTCTACAGCTCATTGGAATTGATCTCCAATCACCGGATCATTGGGAAGTTCCAAAACTGCTGTCGCTGCTGAGCGAGCCTGTGGTTCTGGGGGACTGCTGTCGTGAGGAGGTTTTACGGTCGGCAGGCGTCGAACAGTGTCGCGCCATTTTGCTCGTGACCAACAACGAAAGCGTCAATATTCAGGCGGCGATCGCTGCCCGTCGCCTCAACCCCAATATTCGCTTGGTCGTGCGCTCCTCTCGTCCTCGGCTCAATGACTTGTTGGAGCAACAACTCGGTAATTTCATCGCTCTGGAACCCACAGAATTTGCCGCATCGGCCTTTGCTCTGGAGGGTCTAGGGTCTGGCATACGAGGCACCTTTGACATTGAAGGGCATCAGTTGCAGGTGGTGGAGCAGGAGGTGAGGATTGGCGATCGCCGTTTTGATCGCATCTCCCCCATCCAAGCCCACAGCAAACAGCATCGTCTACTCAAGGGACAACGCTTCCAGGGACCCATTTTTCAAAATTCGGCTCCAGCGAATTCGGCTCAAGCCACCCCTCTACCCAACTCGCCTT
Organism: uncultured Pseudanabaenaceae cyanobacterium; assembly: GCA_938017515.1. Taxonomy (GTDB): domain Bacteria; phylum Cyanobacteriota; class Cyanobacteriia; order PCC-9006; family JAAUQQ01; genus JAAUOP01. The sequence continues at coordinate 18,251 of CALIJJ010000115.1, read as the reverse complement.
TTGCTCAGATGAATGCCGGTCTTAATTCCGGGGGGAGCCCGTCCCAAACCTTCCACCAGTTGCCGCCCACAAGATCTCTGCGTCCGGGCGATCGCGTCACCTACATCGAACGTCTGGAGACCCAAACAGTCCAGGGAGGTTCAGCTCGGAAGCCATGGCGCGATTGGCCCAAACCTTGGCATCTGCGAGGAAGCAATGGTGCGATTCCCCGGCTGAAGCGCTGGCTCCGCGCTCAACCCGCCCGCCAAGTGATTGGTTTGGGACTGGTGGTTGGGCTGTTGCTCTGGACCCTGGGCGCTGTTGTCTTCAAGCTGAGCCTCACCCATCTGACCTGGCAAAAGGCCCTATCCATTGGCATGGTGCTGCTGCTGGGAGGCTACGGCGATGTTTTTGGAGGATTGGAAAATGAGCCGGTTCCGTTTTGGCTCCATGGCATTAGTTTACTGATCACATTTGCGAGCTTGGTCTTTGTCCTGGGAGGATTGGGCTTACTCGTTGATGGGTTGATCAGCTCGCGGTTTCGGGTGCTGCGCCGTCGGCCCTCACTTCCCCGACGGGAACACATTATCTTGATTGGCTTTGGGCGGGTCGGCCGCGAGGTGGCTCGGTGGGCGCAAACGTTTCGACAGTCTCTGGTTGTTATTACACCAGATGAGGAACACGTTGAACAGGGTGGAAATCTGCCTCAGCTTCTGGGCAATCCCAGTGAACTGCTCCAGGACGTCCACCTCGCAACGGCCAAAAGCGTGGTGATTGTCACGGAGGATCAGCTTTTAAACTTGGAGCTGGCGTTGGCTGTGCGCGAATCAGCTCAAAAGCTCCAGCGAGAGATCGGCTTGGTGGTCCGCACTTATGATCAGCGCTTCAGTGACAACTTGAGTAGTCTGCTGCCGGATGTGAAGGTTCTGACAGCCTATGCACTGGCCGCAGAAGCCTTTTCAGGAGCAGCCTTCGGGGAGGACATTTTGGCGCTGTTCCGCCTGCGAGACCACACGGTTCTGGTGACGGAGTATGAGCTTCGTTCTGGCGATACGCTTGTGGAGAAGCAACTGGCAACGGTTGCCTACGGCTATGGTGTCGTCCCCATTTTTCATCAGCGTGACCATCAGCGTGGGAGTAGCGCGACAGAGAATGAAGACTCATTTATGCCCTCGGATGATGTCGTGTTGAAGCCAGGCGATCGCCTTATTCTCCTGGCCTCCAGCAATGGCCTACGCCGCATTGAATACGGTCGTCTCACCCCAGCGCCCCGATGGAAACTGAGCATTGAAAAACCGCTCAATCCAGAGTTTGTCCATTCCGGTGGCAACGTTCTGGTGCGCATCGCGGGATGTGACCTGACCCAAGCTAGGGCATTTATGGAGCAGTTGCCGAGCCACCTGGAATTGAGTCTTTATCCCTACCAGGCAGCTCGGCTAGAGCGGGAGTTAAGCAAGCAGCTCAAGGTCGAACTCTCGCTGCTGCCCTAATTCCCGTCTATCTGGTTCCGCTTATCTGGTTAATAGGGAGAGATTATTGCCAGAGCGATCGCCACCATCCCCCAGCAGCCTCTCGTTTCGCAGCATCCGACGACTGCTCAACAGACTTCTTCCACAAACCATCCCACCAAGACGACGCATTGACCTCCACCTTGGGCAACTTGCGGCGAATCTCGTCCAGATTCCAGCCCGTCAGACTCGCCAAAGTCTGGGCCTCCTGCTCCTGACGCTGCACCACTTCACGACGGTAGCGATTGCCCGCAGCACACTTGGCTTCCCCCTTAAACGGATGGCGCAACACATAGCGTCCCTGGAAGAACTGCTGATTCCCCGTTTCCTGGAACATCAAATCCTCGGGAAATTTGTCGCGACGATAGCGCACATGGAGGCGAGTGAGAAACACATTATTTTTGAACACCCGACGATTGGGTGTCCGCCCAGGACCGATGTTGCCAGAGCGATCGCTGGACTGAGTCCAAAAGACCCCCGCCTGGCGCAATTCCTCCGGCGTCAACGGATTGGCGGAGCAGGGATCGCAGCCCGCCATATTCCAGGCATATTCCAAAAAGGCAACCCGACGACCTTCCTTCTCGTGGGTGCGATCGAACATCGACGTATAAAAATTCTCAAACTCGTTTTTAACAAACACCGGTACCTCCTCATCCGAGGGAATCTCCACCGTGCGATAGTTCGTCAGCTCCACGCGACCCTGGGGCGACATCAGGTAGATCATCAAATCCTGGTCCGAATCCGCATTCATCATCCCCAGACGAATAGGCAACATGAAACGCGGCGACTCATAGGCAATCTGGAGCGGTCTGAGGTTTTGGAAGCCGCTGTTGTCAAATTCTTCCAGGTTGACTTTGGCCACAAAGAACTTGAGTTTTTGGCGAATGTAGGGGCGCAGCAGTGCATTGGCACCGCGCGGCAGTTTGTAACCATTTTGTTTGAGCCACGTTGCCAAGCCACTGGATTCCTTTGCACTCAGAATGAGGATGTCGTACTCCCCGACCGTGAACTGAGATTCGACGGTGACACCGAGTTTTTGAGCACTGAGTTGTTGGGGCATCGGTGGAGCCGAAAAAACAGCTCGTGATTCTAATGCATCCTGATCAAAGCGGCGGTTAGGTTCACAGGGATCATCATCAAAATACTCCACGAGCCGGGGTGCGCTAAAGCTATCCAGCCGTTCGATAATCGATGGATCTCCCACATGGACTTGGCCTTCTTCCAACACCGTGGGAACCGGCACCACCATGGCAAAGTCTTGGACATCCCCTTGGAAATCATTGGCCATGGTCAGGACCGTGCGATCGCCATCTCGCGCGATCGCGACCTGGGAAGCTTGGTTATACAACTTAGTATCGGCCTTGGCGACATAAAAGCCACAAAAGGCCCAGGCCGGTGCCGCGAATCCAAAGCAAAGCAAGAGGCTTAGGCAAGCGCTGAGCAGCAGCTTGAGCCTCGGAATCCGGAACGGAATGGGAAACATTAGGATGAAACCTCAACGGAAGATAAACGAGGTAGATGCCACTCAAAACGATCTTTGGGAAACAGCCAATCCAGCAGCGGCGTCAGTGGAGCGAGGATAAACAATGCCCAGAAAACAGCATCGGATTGGAAATAGACATTGCGCAGGATGAACGTCAGGAGCGCGATCGCCCCCGCCCACAGCATCCTTGCTCCGGAATGATTGGGAATCGAGCGCGGATCCGTCACCATAAAGAGGGCAAACAGCAGCAGTGAGCCACTGCTCAATCGGTGCAGCAACACATCCCCGGTCCAGCCCAACCAAAGGTTTCGCCCCGCCTCCAATCCGGCATAGCTCACCAAAAAGGCCACCGTCGTATCCCAACGCCCCACTCGCCTCAGCACCAAACCACCCAAGGCTAAAAACAACGCCCCGTACCAAAACTCCGCCCCCCACTGCCCTGGGGAAATGCGGGCATCGGCGGTGAGAAGCAGCGCGGTGATAATGCCGAAGTTGGCGGGATTAAAGAAATGCTTCGGTGGGGTTGAAGCTGAGCCTGGAGTATTCCAACGCAAGAGAAACTTACTGGAAATGGCAGCGATCGCGGCAATCGCCATCGTCCCCACAGAATCGACCCGCAGCAACAGACTGAGCCCTAGCGCCGTAATCAAGGGACTGCGCCAATTAAACGAGGTTTTTGCAACCCGGTTGCTCGCGAGGGAGCTGAGGGTTTGGCAAAGGTATTGGGTGAGCAGGCTCGTGGCGATCGCGCCCCCAACCACTTCCGGCGATAATGTCCAAGCCCGAGTCGTGAGCCCCAGCAGCAAAAACATCGACAGAAAAGCAATCTGCCAATCCCGCGCATCCTGCCCCAGCCAAGCCCCAGGGGCAATGAGCCGAGGCATCCATGTCTCAAAATTAGCCATATCCCACCGCCGCTCAAGGCGCCGTCTCAAACACCGCAACGAATGGGCCTAGTATGGAGAATCCTGAGAACAGTTTCACCGCAGTTACTAAATTTGCAACCAAGCCAGGCGCATCTGTTCAAGTTCGGTCGATGGCCGGAAGCGAGACTTGAAAACTACTGCCAACGCCGAGGCTACTGCGAACCGTAATCCGTCCCTGGTGCTGCTGGACAATGGCCCTGGCGATCGCCAGGCCCAAACCACTGCCGCCAGCTCGCTGGCTTCGTGCCTTATCTGCCCGCCAAAAGCGATCGAACACAAAGGCGAGGTCTTCGGGGGCAATCCCTGTCCCTGTATCTTCAACGCGAACCACCGCACTGCGCCGTTGCTGCTGCAACGTCAGCATCACAGCCCCCCCTGGCGGCGTATATTGCAGTGCATTGTTGAGCAAGTTAGAAAACAAACGGTTGAGCTGCGCTGCATCACCCAAGGTGGAGATGGGCTTGGCACAACACAACGTCAGCGAAATCCCCTTCTCCTTGGCAGCATGCTCCAGGAGAATCAACAGCTCTCGCAACACATAGGCTAAGTCCACGGGCTGGCGCTCGCGGGGAATCACCGACTCTCCCACATCCATGCGGGCCAGCAACAGCAGGTCCTCGGCCAGGTAACTCATCTGGGTTGTCGCGCTGGCGATCGCCCCGATTTTTTTCACGTCCTTGGGGTGAATGCGTTCGGGGTGATTCTGCATCACATCCACGGACATTTGAATCGCGGTCAGCGGTCCTCGTAGCTCGTGGGATGCATCAGCCGTGAACTGTTTGAGCTGACGGTAGCTGGCTTCAATGGGGCGGAGCGATCGCTGGGTCAACCACAGTCCACCCACCCCCGCTAAGGCCAAGGCTGCTCCTCCCCCTAGGCCCAGTCCGATCAGCAACTGGCGACGCACCATCTGGATATCTTCGATGGACTGGCTGGCTCGCACATACCCTTCCAAAGAAGGCTCTCCCCCCATCGGTTCGTCCTCAAAGACCGTCACCGTGAACGTTCGCACTGGAGAGCCATCCACCTGAGTGGCATCATGGGCTCCGGTGGCAACTTTGGAGAAAATCTCTGTAGAGCCCCAATTGAGCAATCGTTCACCCGAGCCATCAAACCATTCCAGGGTCTGGTGATCACGATTAAAAATATCTCGCCAGGGCACTTCGTCCACCTGCTCGAAGTAATCATCTCCCATCGTCCGCACCTGACTCAGGGAAGGCGTAGCGGATTGAGCCAGCGTCATCAGCTTTTTGTCGATTTGCTGGTAGAGACTGCGGGAGACAAAACCATAAACCGCAATCCCAAAGATACCCAGCAATGCAGCGATCACAGACAGTTGGTAGAGCAGGAGACGCCAACGAAGATCTTGGAACATGGGAAGGGGATGCAGAATTGAGAATGCAGAGTTGAGAATTCGTTCAAAACGCTTCAGGTGCTGCCGGGGCTTTCCTGGAGCCGATAGCCTAGGCCATAGACCGTTTCAATCAGGTCAGGGGCTCCGGCCTGTTTGAGCTTTTTGCGTAGGCCACGAATGTGGGCTTTGACCGTCGCCTCCTCGGGCATATCTTCAAAGCCCCAGAGCTGCTCTAGCAACTGTCCTCGACTAAAAACCCGACGCTGGTGGCGCAGGAAAAATTCCAGCAATCCATATTCCTTCGGACTGAGGGAAAGCTCCTGGGCTTTGTAAGTCACTTCGCAGGTACTAGGGTTCAGGTGCAAATCTCCCCAGATTAAAATCGGCGGCAGGGTGGACTCGCCTCGGCGCATGAGTGCACGAATACGGGCAGAGAGTTCCGGGAGATGGAAGGGCTTGACGACATAGTCATCGGCTCCGGCATCTAGACCCACGACCCGGTCCGCAACGGTATCCCGAGCGGTCAGCATCAGAATGGGTGTGGAATAGCCTGAGGCACGCAATTTCTGGCAGAGCTGAATGCCGTTGAGCCGAGGCAGCATCACATCTAGGAGCATCAAGTCAAAGTCATAGGCTTCGGCAAACTCCCAGCCAGCCTGGCCATCCTGGGCCACTTCTACGACATGATTTTGATCGCTCAAGTCCTCCGCGAGAGCATCCGCAATGCGTTCATCATCCTCAACGAGCAAAATTCTCATCCGAGTTCTCCCTGGCTGATTCAGACCTGATGTAAATTCCCCCATAGCCATGGGGTAGGCATGGCTATGGATGAAATTAATCCCCTGTGACGGGATATTGCGGAAAAAGTTCCGGGAGTAAGGAAAAAGGCCTCGGAGATTGGGCCAGAGGGCTGGGGGTAACCCACGCTGCAACCTGAGTGACCGCCATAGAACAACGAATCGAAACGACGAATCGAAACGACGAATTGAGCGGCATCTCGGATCCTTTCCGATTTACCCCGTGCAACCTATCCGCCCCCCAAGATTAGGAAGAGAAAGTGAAAATCTGGGTAATGGAGCGGTAATGGGAGGAGCGATCGCCCTCATCCTCAACGAAATGACCCTCGACGAAATCAGCCTCAACGAAACCGCTGCTGGGACAAACACTGAACCGAGTCGGGCATGGCAACACCGGGCAACACACGATCGTCTGCGATCGCTTCGGTCGCAACGGTTCGTAGCGGAACCACCCCGGCCCAAATCGGCTGAGCGTAGTCCACTTCATCGTCCTTGGGAGGACCCGTACGAATTTTGGCAGAGGCTTCCTGTAGGGGTAGCGCCAGGACTGTAGTTCCGTTGATTTCCTGGGGTTTGACCGGGCGGAGTTCATCCCAGCGATCGCGAATGACATGATTGGTAAAGGCCCGCAGCGCCGCTTCCTTTTGCCCAAACTCCGTAACCAGTTGAGCCCGCCCAAAGATCACAACGGAGCGATAGTTCATCGAATGGTGAAAGGCAGAGCGAGCCAAAACCAAGCCATCCAACAGGGTGACAGTAACGCAGATATCAATCCCCGTTTGCAGCGATTTGAGCATACGGCTGGCGGGGGAACCATGGAGGTAGAGGCAATCATCGACGCGCCCGTAGGCGGTAGGAATGACGAAGGGTTGGCCCTCAACGACAAAACCAATGTGGCAGATCAGTCCTTCGTCGAGGATGGCGTGGATCGTATCGCGATCGTAGGAGCCTCGCTTGGGCAAGCGCTTGATCGTGGTGCGATCGGAGGGGTTGAAGTGAGCAGTATTCGTCGCGTTATCCATGGGTCATCGCCTCGCGGTGAACATCAGAGTGAAAGAGAGTAGTGAAAGAAAGCATCGTCAGGATTTGGGTTGGCATCAGCTCGCACATAATCCAGCGATTCATACAGCGCCTGGGCTGAGGTATTGCGCACTCCGGTGGACAGCTCAAGGCGAATTGCTCCGGAGTGGACGGCGTAATCCTTGGCCCGTTCCAGGAGGGCACGAGCCACGCCCTGCCTGCGAAATCCGGCATTGACGTACAGGTCATTCAGGATCCAAATGGGCTTCATGGAAACGGAGGAAAAGCTTGGGTAGAGCTGGGTGAAGCCTGCTCCCTTGCCTGCCTCCTGGATTGAATCGTTGGTATTTTCAGTCGCGATCAAGATGACAGAATCACGGTGGACGAGGCGATCGCGCAAAAATGCCCTAGCTCCTTCAACATCCGAAGGTTGCTGATAGAACACACGGTATTCATCAAACAGCGCAGCCAAAATTTCCAGGTGTTCAAACCCAGCGATTGAAATATTCATGACACTCGAAAAACGCTACAAATTCAAAACCATCGAATTACTCGGCTGAAACCCCAGTTGTTCATACACAGACTTGCCCGACGGTGAGGCATTGAGCACCACGCGGGTGCAGCCCATATGTTTGAGATGATCAACCACGCGCTGGGTCAAGCGCTTGCCAATTCCTCGTTTGCGATAGTCAGCTTCCACATAAACGCCCCAGATATAGCCATCCACTCGGAACGAAGCCGTGAACGTGATCGGGTAAGGTCCAGCAAACCGCTGCCCACCGGCTGAGCCAACGATTTTGCCCTCCACCTCAGCAACAAAAGCCTGATAGCCAAGCTCCCGGCGTGCCTGCTGAAGATAGTCGCGGGTAATCGCATCCCAGTCCGGTTTCATAACCTCAACCGCGAGGCCATTGTCCAACCACATTTGGTAAAACTGCTGGGCAATTAATCCGTCTTCTTCGGGCGTTGCGGCACGAATTGTAACAGTCATGCTGTCACCTCAAGACTCAAGATAAAGAGCATGTCTGCTTGAGTCGCAGCTCGGATGGAGATCATTTCGATGTCCTCCCAAAATCAACTATCGCTACGTTAATTCGCAAATTGGTAGGCCACAAGAGCCAATTTTGTATTGTAAGGGCAGGCCAATTTTGGGATCGCCGGAGACCTTACCATGGACCTTGCTCTCCACCTCAACCTCCAAGACACAACGCCACTGCACCAGCAGCTCTACGAGCAAATTCGTGACGCCATCCTCAGCGGACGCCTCCCCCCCGAGCAGCGCCTTCCCGCCAGCCGCGCCCTGGCTCAATCGCTTCAGGTCTCCCGCTCCACCATTAGCCTGAGTTACGATCGCCTCCTCAGCGAGGGCTATCTAGAAACGAGGGTGGGCTCTGGCACGTTTGTTTGTGCTCAGTTGCCCGAAACATTACTACAGGCAGGGGCGATCGCCTCAAGCCCCTCTATTGCTCCGACAACAATACAACTCTCCGACTATGGCCAACGCCTCACCGCCCAGCCCGCCTGGCAACCCGAGGAACGCCCTGAAATCCACTTTCGCTATGGGCGCTCTGACATGGACCTGTTTCCCTTGGCGCTGTGGCGTAAACTCCAATCCCGGCATATGGCTGCCAATCGTCAGTGGATGGACTACACCCAAGACACCTTGGGGTCTCGTCCCCTGCGGGAGGCGATCGCCCAATACCTGGCCCGCTCCCGTGCGGTCCGATGCCACCCCGACCAAGTCCTGATTACCCACGGCACCCAGCAAGCCGTCCAGCTCATTGCCCAGCTGCTGATTAATCCAGGAGACACCATCGCCCTGGAAAATCCCGGTTACGTCAGCTCCCGCAAAATCTTCCAAGCGCGGGGAGCGAAAGTTCTCTCCATTCCGGTAGATTCAGACGGTATCCAGATTGAGAGGCTAGAGCAACAGTGCAGACAAAGCACGGCTCCTGTCCGTCTTGTCTTTGTCACGCCATCCCACCAGTTTCCCACCGGAGCCCTACTGCCTCTATCCCGGCGTCTCCAGCTCTTGACCTGGGCGAGACAGAACGGTGCACTCATCATCGAAGACGACTATGACAGCGAATATCGCTACAGCAGCCGACCCATCCCCGCTCTGCAAGGGCTGGAAGCCCAGAGCCCGGTGCTCTATATCGGTACCTTTGCCAAGATGCTGTTTCCTGGTCTGCGCATTGGCTACCTCGTCGTGCCGGAGGCCAATATTCAGTCGGAATCCCCCTCCACTAACGCATCACTATCCAGTTCGCAGACACTCATCGATGTCTTTGGACAGGCCCGCTGGTTGAGCGATCGCCATAGTTCTCTCCTCGACCAAGCCATCCTGACCGACTTCATCACCGAAGGCCATCTAGAACGCCACATCCGCCGTATGCGCCTTTGCTATGCCAGACGGCAGCGGGCTCTCGTCAATGCCTTGGAAGAGGCATTTGGCAATCGTGTGCAGTTTTTGGGTGCGGCTGCCGGACTCCATATCCTGGTGCAATTTGACCTGGGATTGAGCCATGAAGCAATCCATGGACGAGCCCGGGCAGCGGGCATTGGCTTAGAAAATGCCCGACTTCACTATTCAGTGGGGGCTGGCATGGACGAGTCTGCATCCGAAGGGAAATTCATTTTGGGCTATGCAGAACTCGATGAGGTGGCGATCGCCCTAGGAATCCAACGCCTCGCCGCCGCCTTGAGCTAATCCACCGCATCCAAGAGGCCCCCAAACCGTGCCGCCACTAGGTGGGAATCCCGCACAATTCACAGGGCGAAAAAACCAGACTTCAGGGGCATCTCCCCTCCTGAAGCCCTAGGGTTCATCACCCTCGCCGCTAGGCAACTCACTGTGAAATCTTGGGCCATCGAAGGGTTATTGGAGCATCATCCGGGTTATGGGTCAGCCGTTTCTAGCATCCCAACAGGTTCTCAAATTAAACGGGGTATTCACACCAGTTCTGAGCCTTGCGATCGCCTCTGGACTCGTCATCGGCTCAGCCCCATCCGCCACCTTCGCCGCAACGCCGTCGCTCCCTGGCACTCGTCTGCGTCACGCTCCCACAGAAAGTCGGGGGCAGGCCCTCTACCAGGCCGGAGACTACAGCGCCGCCATCGGTGCTTGGCAAACGGCGGCTCAAACCTATGCCACTCAGAATAATTTACTCGCCCAGGCCCAAACCCTGAGCAACATCGCCTTGGCCCAGCAACAACAGGGCGATTGGGGCGGGGCACGGGTCACGCTGTCCACCAGTTGGGCCTTGCTCACGGGCCTCAATACTCCCGCAGCCCAGAGGATTCAGGCTCAGGTACTGAGTCACCAGGCCTACCTCAAATACAATTTGGGCGATCGCGCAGCCGCCCTAGCTGATTGGCAGGCGGCGATGGCACGATACCCAGCCACGGCTGAGCATCCAGCAGCAGGTGATGCTGTAGAGCAGTGGTATATTCAACTCGCCATCGCCCAGGCACACCACAGCCTCGGACAGCATGACGCAGCGCTCCAGCAAATCATCCAAGTCAACCAAGCCCTAGACGCATCCAGCAGCAGGCTCAGCTCCAACGATTCAGCACAGCAGGAGCTCCAGAACCACAACCTCGTTGCCTTAAAAATTCACGCCCGCCGCCAATGGGGAGATCTGCTACGCCACCAAGGGCAGCTCCAAGCCTCTCAACAGCGCCTTGAAGAGGGCCTAACCTTCGCGGCGGCTTCTATCCCCGCCACCCAGGCAACGTCCCGGATCCAGGGAAAGCTCTGGCTCAGCCTCGGCCACACAGCCCGTGCCCAGGCCAAGGGAAAAGGTAGCGCCGCCACGCAAACCCAAGCTGAGAGGTTTTATCAAAACGCGGCCGCCATTCACGAGACGGAGATCCAGGCACGCCTCGCGCTCATGGCGCTCTGGTCAGAACAGATTGACTCCCAATCATCTAACAACAAACAGTTCACCGATACCAAACAATCCAATAACACCGCAAAGCTTAAGGATGCTTGGACAACCATCCAAAACCTGCTCAAAACGGCCCCCTCCCACCGGCGTCACCTCTACAGCCGTATCCAGCTGATTTACCAGATGGATAGACAACTCATGGCAGCCAGTCATCAAACCTCTGGGGCCCCAGTCCAGGCTTTAGAGACGCGACAAATCCCAGCCCAGACATCCTCCCGACCGTTGGTCCAGGCCGAAGCCCTCGAAGCCCTCGCCTATGAAGGCATTCAGCAAGCCTATGCCCTCGATGATGTCCAGGCCATTGCCCAAGCCCTAGGAGCCTTGGGACATCTCTACGGCCAACAAGAACGCTGGGAAAAAGCGCAGTCCCTAACCCAAGAAGCCATTCAGTTAGCGGAATCCAGCCATCGTTTGGAAGTGCTGTACCCACTCCAGGGGCAGTTGGCTCATCTACTACTCGCCCAACTCACAACGCCCACCCAGGGGAGCGTGGATAATCCCACAGCCAAGGGGCTTATGTTTCAGGAAGAAGAGCATAGAGCGGCGATCGCGGCCTACAGCATCGTGCTCCAAACCCTAGAAAAACTCGCAGCCCAGGAAGCCGGACGGGCCGACTTAACCAGACAGGCCAACCCAACGGGGCAGCCTATAACCTGGCAATCCCACCTCACAACCTACCAAGCCATCCTGGCATTACTGCAAAAGACCACCCTACCCGTCCAATCAATCCAGCATGAACGGTTGCAAACCCTCACGGCCAAATTGAAAAGTCTGGAATTGCAAGCCATGCTCCGCGCATCCGATGCCGACATCCCTGCGCCCTCCCCCACATTTCCCCGGTGATGTTCCGACGATAAATTTTCCATGGCAAAAATTTGACTGGTCTTGGGAACCATAGAGCAACAGCGACCGAACTGACTGATTTGCATCCTGACTCCCACGGGACTGCACCTCCGTTAGATCGGCAGACTATCCTCACCGCCATTGGTTCCCATGGGACGGCTTGCAAGCCACCACTGACATGAAGCAATCACCCTTTAAAAGGTCGGAACAACCGGGCTCAACGCCTTCAAACTCAAAAGGTTCCAGCTTCACAGGACACCTCAGCGCGATCCACAAACGGGGTCGCCAATGGTGCGATGGCATGCATCGACGGCAGCCTTTTTGGTGGGGCAGTTTGCTCAGTCTCAGTGTTGCCGTGGGGGCCCAGGCATTGGGCTTCATCGAGCCCATGGAACTCGTCATCTACGATCGCCTCACCAGCCTGCAACGCGATCGCGGCCCCGACGATCGCCTACTGCTTGTCGAAATCACCGAAGCAGACATTCGCAGCCAGAATCAATGGCCCCTCTCCGATGACATCTTGGCCCAGGCCCTAGAAACGCTGCAAGCTCACAATCCTCGCAGCATCGGCATCGATCTTTATCGCGACATTAGCCATCCTCCTGGAGAATCCCGACTCAATCAACAGCTAAGCCAACCCAACATCATTGGCATTACGTTCTTTGGTAATTTGGGAAGCACCTACGTCCCCCCCCATCCAGCCATCGCCCCACTACAGATTGGATTCAATGATCTCGTGGTCGATGACGACGGCACAGCACGGCGTCAATGGTTGTTTTCTGAAGTGGACAACGAACCGTTTTACGCCTTTTCTCTGCGCCTAGCACTTCAATATTTAGAGCAGGAAAACAATTGGCCCCCCGAGGGCACCGTCCCCTTCCAACCCACGGAGACGGGCCTACAATTTGGCGACGTTCGATTGTCCAGTCTGCCCTCCAACGCCGGGGGCTACCAGGACACAGACACAGCGGGCTTCCAAACAATGCTGCGCTATCGCTCCCAGGACAATGTTGCCCGTCGTCTCACACTCAACGATTTACTAGACAAGAAATTTAATCCACTTTGGATTCAGGATAAAGTCGTTCTGCTAGGTGTAACAGCACCCAGCCTCAAGGACGTCATTCTGACCCCCTACAGCGCTAGCATCGACAGTAGCAATTACCAGATGCCCGGTGTGGAAGTCCATGCTCAAATCGTTAGCCAAATTTTGACAAGCGTGCTGGATGATGAGGCCGTTATGGGTTTCTTGCCAGACACAGGGGAATGGGTCTGGGTCTGGGCCTGGGCACTGGCCGGTGGAGTCGTGGGCTGGTGCCTCAAGCATCCCATCTCTCTGGGTCTGGTGGGACTGCTGGGTATGGCAGCGGTTGGCGGTAGCGGTGCCCTCCTGCTCAGCTCAGGACTATGGGTCCCCACAGCCTTACCGGCCATTGCGTTTACCCTGACGAGCGGCATGATGGTGGCCTACCGAGGCTTCTATGCCACCTATCACGATCCTCTGACGGGCCTGCCCAATCGTCAGATGTTTAAGCGATATTTGCACAACGCCCTACGACGGAATCAAGCCAGTCCCATGGCTGAGATCGTCTCTTCTTCCCTCGCTGTTTTGTTCTTGGATGTAGACCGTTTCAAAAGCATCAATGAGGGCTTTGGTCACCACCAAGGAGACCGGGTATTGTTGGCGATCGCCCGTCGTCTACGCCACATCAGCTCCGCCAAAATTGCTCGCCTCGGAGGGGATGAATTTGCCATTCTGCTAGAAAATATCGTCAGCTCGAAGGAAGCACTCAAGCTGGTGGACGAGCTACAAAGCAGCTTGGCCCAGCCCATCCCCCTAGAGGGGCAAGACATCGTTACCACGGCCAGCGTGGGAATTGCCCTCGGTCAGAGTGGTTACGGCTACGACCCCGAAGCACTGCTCCGAGATGCCCACACAGCCACCTACCGCGCCAAGGCCCTAGGAACCGCCCGCTATGAGGTCTTCTCAAGCGGCATGCGCAATCAGGCCATCCACCGCTTCCAAACCGAGAGCGATTTACATCAGGCCCTAGAACGGCAGGAATTTTTCCTCAATTATCAACCCCTCGTCAATCTGGAAACAGGGCAGGTGGACGGTTTTGAAGCTCTGGTCCGTTGGCAACATCCCGAGCGCGGCAGAGTGCCCCCAGACGAATTTATTTCAGTCGCAGAAGAAACGGGGCTCATCATTCCCATGGGCCTGTGGATTTTGGAGACGGCCTGTCAGCAAGCCTCAACCTGGCAAAAACAGTATCCCGAACGACCGCTCATCATGAGTGTCAATCTCTCTAGCCAGCAATTTCAGCAGGTCGACTTGGTTTACCATATCGACGAAACCCTCAAAAAAACAGGGATGCTGGGGCAACAATTGAAGCTTGAGCTAACCGAAAGCATGGTGATGGATGACGTTGAATCGGCGATCCAAATCCTCCTCAATCTCAAAGCACTGCAAATCAAGATTGGTCTCGATGATTTTGGTACGGGCTATTCCTCCCTCAGCTACCTGCACCGGTTGCCTTTGGATACGCTCAAGATCGATCGCTCCTTTGTCGCCCAAATGGAAGAAGCCAGCGAGAACCGCGAAATTATCAAGACCATCGTCAGCCTGGGTCACAACCTACGCATGAATATCATTGCCGAAGGTGTGGAAACCGAGGAACAGGCACAACTGCTCAAGACACTCTCCTGTGAGTACGGTCAGGGGTATTACTTCGCGAAACCCCTGGCAGCGAAAGATGCCACAGCCGTGCTGAAGAAGCAAATTCTCTGGGAAAATGCCGTCGATTGAATCCACGGCCCCATTGAGCCAACGGTCTTGAGGGCCTACTGTGATTGCAACAAACTGAGCGTTTCCCGAAGGGGCTTGTCCGGTAAAGGTTGGCTGGCCAACACTTCTAGATCAAGGGACTGCATCAATCCTTGCCAACGCTGCTGGGCAATGGAACGCTGGGCAACGGGAACCGTTGAGTCTTGCATTATGTCGTAGAGAGCGATCGCTGCTTCCTGCCATAGACCCGCTGCTTGCAGACGCTGGGCCCGCTCCAGAGGCTGAGCCGTCGCAAGTTGCTGAGCTTCCGACGAGCTGACAAAGCTAGAAATCACATCCCGGTTCAAAACGCCCCGCTCATAGAAGTCCTTAGAGCGATTGTCTTCGTCAACCACAAGCGAAACATGCCAGATGTAATCTTCTTGGGCACTAAGGGAATCACCATTGAGGGTGCGATCAAGCTCAATCTTAAAAAATCCGGTCTGTTCTGGCACGGCCAAAAACTTGTCATAGACCAGCGATCCAGCCTGAGTTTCGACCACAACCTCAATCAAACGAGATGTCTGGGTTTCACCCACATAAACCAACAGGCTCGGTGACTCGGAGAGGCTCAGCCAGGGTGTTTCCTGTGGAGCCATAACCACAAACAGACCCTCCCCATTGCCTCGGGTGGCCGCCCCTGTACGCTTCTTCGGCAAGCCCTGGAGTGTTCGGGGGCGACTCGCTGACTGCGTTACTGTCGGCTCCGATACAGTTGGACCGGTCTCTCCTGCAGAGGATTGGGCATAGGCCGCTGGCGTTGTGCCCAAGGCAAATCCCATCACCAGTGTTAATCCAACGGTCGTCAAAGTCCGGTCAAGCGGTGCACGGTATGGGTGGATGAAGGCTGGAAGATTCATGATGGCGAAACAGCACTATCGGTGTGTTCCCATTGTGCTCAGTTTGTCGGCGGGCGAAAACCGAGAATTTATCTGGCTCTAAGCCTCCCTCACTGCACCTCTACAGAAGCGTTGCGTGGTTTCCGCTCCCATTGTTTTGCTCTGCGCTCCCAGAAAAAAAAGCTTTCAGCAGAATGGCTCAGCAGAGCAACGTTCGGAAAAGTCCCTGGGGGAAGACGCGGAATAAGGAGAGGAATATCTATCAATCCTGTGTAAAGCTGACAGCGTTTTGATCCCCCCAGTATTAATTTTTTAACCGCAAAAGTTTTCAAATCGTCCTGATTTACTCAAACATCATTGACTGAGCATCGGGACAACCATCGCAGAGGGCCTCTGACCATTCCTTCACTGTGAAAAATTGAAGCTTCCTGGGCATTCTGATGCATAAGAGTCAGATAGAGACGGCTGTTAAGACAGCAGAATCCCCCACAGAATTCTAGACCCAGCCTTGGTGGAATGGTCTGGTTTTGAGGACCCTCTCCAAGCATCGACGCCTCTACAACCTCGATGACCTCAGCAGCCTGACCGAATCATGATTTCGTTTTCCTGGTTGGCCCTAAAAAAATTGTCCACGAAGTCCTCTGCTTCAATGGCCCCAGGCAGCATCATGGGTTGGGGTTGTCTCTCCTTGGGATCTGCGATCGCCTGGCTGGGCATCTGGCCAATGCCCCTATTAGCACAAATCACTCCAGACACGACGTTACCGGCGAACGGACGCTCGGAACTGGAGGTTGGGGGGGATTGTATCGCCACAAGCTGCACGATCATCGGTGGCAGTCGCGTGGGCGAAAACCTCTTCCACAGCTTTTCTTCCTTCGCACTCCAGAATGGTTTGGAAGCAAACTTTTCCCATGAGCCCGGCATCGTTCGCATCTTCAGCCGCATTACCAGCGGAGGAGAGAGCATCATCAATGGCAAGTTAAAGACAACCAGTGCGAGCCTTTTTTTCCTCAACCCTGAGGGAATTCTCTTTGGTCCCCAAGCCCAGATCGATATCAGTAAAACCTTCGTAGGGACCTCTGCGACCCGCATCCTCAACGATGGGGGAGGACAATTCAGTGGCCGAGATTTCAACAGTGATCAATTGTTTGACGGTGCCCCCACAAGCCTCAGCTTTCCTCAGGAAACGGGAAGCATTCGTCTCACAGGAAATTCAAACAGTCCCGTGTTTAATCCGGAGCCTGGGGAAAGCCTCGCACTGATTGGTGGTTCCATTAGCCTTGCCCAGCGAACAGTGCTCGTTCCCGAAGAGCAGTTATTTTTAGGCGGATTCAAAGCCGATGCAGGGGTGCGTGCTTTTCTCGATGAAAATAACATTTCCCTCAGTGTTGCTCCGTCTGAGCGAGTGGAAACTGTAACGCTCACTGAAACCTCCATCGTGGCCGATCCAAGCGCGATTAACGGAGAGGTTCGGATTCGAGCCGATAACGCAATACTAACCCGTAGCATCATTTCGACCCTGGCGAATCAGCAGGAATCCCGGGACGGCAATATTCGTTTTGCGTTGACAGACGGAGACCTGAGGCTAGCCGAGAGTCAACTGGTGGCCCGTTCAACAGCGGGGGGCCATAGCGGCAATATCTCAGTGGGAAATATTTCGAATGATCCCTTCAATGGCGAAAGTTTAGTCGATTCCATCTCGCTGAATGAGAGCCAAATTCTGACGGAGACGGAAGGCGACGGTGGCAGAATTCAGTTTGCTAATGTTAACGGCAATATTGTGTTGAATAACAGCACGATTGAGACCAACACCGGCAGCAACAGCGGTAAGCGAGCAGGCACCATCTTCCTCGGCGGAGAACGTCTCAGACTCAACAGCAACAGCAGGATTCAAACCACAAACCGCGGCATCGACCCCAACGGCCAGGTCGGCAATCTCAATCTACGCTTCGTGCAGGGAGTCGATCTGGACAACAGCACGATCGCAACCCTCGTTCAGCCCAACAGCGAAGCCGCAGCGGGGACCATTAACCTCAATATTGTTGATGGTGACGATACCCTTGATGGTGATAATGACTTTTTGGAACTAGATCAGGGCAGCCAAATTTTCTCTGAGACCTTTGCCGAAGGTGGCGACATTCGCATCGCCACCGGCGAGGGGGATCTTGAATTGGACAATGCCAGTAAGATTTTTGCGATCGCCGCTTCCAATGGCTCATTTGCGGGCAACATCACGATCACCGCAGAAGACCTAGAAATCCTAGGCGGCAGTCAAGTGACGACCAAGACCCCAGCCTCTGGCGGTAATCTTTTCATCACCCTTGATGATGAACTCAGAATGCAACAGGGTTCGCTCATCCAAACTCAGGCGGGCCAGTCAGACAGTGGATTCCTCACCATTTCAGCAGAGGAACTCAACGGGGCGAACAATAATCAAGATAACGACATTATCGTCATCGGTCCCCAAAATAATTTAGTTCTGGAGGACGTTGACAGGGTTGAGCAATTCGTCTTTAGCGATCCGCCTGAGCGAGGCAACAGCCGCAGTGAAATTGGCTATCAGCTCGCATTCGCACCTGTCGAGCAACCTTCCATAGAACAACCGCCGATTGAGCAACCTCCCATAGAACAACCGCCAGTTGAGCCACTAACGATTGAGCCACTGCCGATTGAGCAGCCCACCGCACCTTCACCGGTCCCCCCTCTCACCTCACTTGAGAGAAACGAC
>CALIJJ010000114.1 GCA_938017515.1 uncultured Pseudanabaenaceae cyanobacterium | reverse complement strand
AGATAGAAGCCAGTGAAAAGACCCGGAGTCAGCAAGTATGACCGACTTCAAAGCAATAGAACCAAAGCTGATGATTGAACCAACTCACTGGTTGGCTCAAGGGATTCAGTTAGATTCCGAGGGGAGATTGCCGCTCTTCCGCTTTACAGAGACATTGCAGACACGCTCAGACGAACTTATCGCACTGAGCAAATCTCGGGAATTATCCGCTGAAGAACAGGCAGAGCTAGAAAGCCTCTCGCAACTCTCTGAGATCTTCACCTACGCAAATTCTCTTCTGGCCGCAAGCATCCTATGGTCTCCGCCTCACTCCGAGAACTCGTTGCCCAGCGAGCCGCAGCCCGTTGCGAGTACTGCCACTCCCCAGAATTTGTAAGTGCTGACCGCTTCACAGTAGATCATATTTTGCCTCAGTCGCTGGGTGGGGACGATCGCTTCGATAACCTAGCCCTGGTCTGTCGGCGATGCAACGAACGACGCTCTAACTTTTTGACAGGGAAAGATCCAGAAACAGACGCAGAAGTTGCCCTACTCAATCCAAGACAAGATCAGTGGGCAGCACATTTCGTCTGGAGTAGCGATGGTCTCAGAATCATTGGAACGACGGCAACGGGCCGAGCGACAATTGCACGCCTGGATATGAACGATGAAGGAAGAGCGGTGGCATTCATCCAAACCTCTCGGCAAATATGGGTTCAAATGGGGCTTCATCCCCCTTCCAATAATCCTCAACTCGCAAATGAGCGAGGAAGCAGCTAATCTGCCCTATTTGGGTCAGTCAAGAAATTCATAGAACGTTTATCTCGTGGAGATTTAGCCCTGTGGAAGTGATTGTGTTGCGCCTGTCGCCGGGGGATGATCTGCGGCGATCGCTCCACCACCACTGCATCAGCAACAATATCGAGGCCGCCTACATCCTCAGTACCGTCGGTAGCTTGAATGAGGCAATAATTCGCTTTGCAGATTGCGCTGAAGGAACGCAGCTAAAACAGCGGTTCGAGATCATCTCGCTCAATGGCACGCTGTCACGACACGGCCTGCATCTGCACATCGCCTTGGCCAATGACGCGGGACAAATGCTGGGAGGGCATCTGCTAGATGGCTCACGGATTTACACAACAGCGGAGGTTGTGCTGGGAATCATTCCGGGTGTGCAGTTCAGGCGGGAGGTTGACCCAGCAACAGGATATTTGGAACTGGCGATCGCAAATACTCTCCCTAACGTGGAGTCGGTCTAACACTATCGCGAAAACCACGCTGCATCCGTTGCCTGCAAGCTTAATCGAGCGTCTAAGACTCTAAAGATTGAGCAACGCCTTGGCCCAAGCCTGATTTGCGGCACTGAGCTTTGGAGCTGGAATTTCACTGCTGTAATCCAATCGTAAATCGTAGCCAGCACGCTCATAAACGCCCGAAAAAATTTCCTGCAGATTCACCGCCAACAGCTCTTCACTATCTAGTGGTAGACCAAATGTCGGCAACGCATCCCGAATCGAAAATCCATAGAAATCAGCATAGGGTCGCTGCTGGCATCGACTGACCAAAATGCGGTAGTCACTCACCGTATCTTCTCCCGCAAACGCCATGGGACGCCCTGCCCGCAGCAGATCGATTTCAACTAGATGGGTTTGACTCCCTAGGATCGAGCGGCGCTTGGTTTGGTAACTGGTACGTCCTTCTCCAGCTTGCTTGTTTTTGGGTGAAAGCAGCTCAATGACCGTGACAACGCGATCGGTTTTGACTTCTCGGATTTCTAGAAATCGCTCCTTTACAACCTCAGGCAACGGAATCACCACCTGCTTCGGCGCAGGAGCTACAGCCGTTGCGACCTGCCGTTCAGGTTCGACCTGGGTGATTTGAGCTGGAGCCAGCACCAAGCCGTCGGGGATTCCCACCAGCACTTCCTCCTCACCATCGGACCAGTAGGTTCGCATTTCGACTTCGACGTAGTAGCGAGGACGCAGGGGCTGGGCGATCGCATCTGCAATCCCAATAATCAGCCGACTGTGCAATGAACTCCAGTAAGTCGGCGATTCCAAATAGGGATCCATTCCAGGAAACGGTGATGGCATTGTGCGACCTCCTCTGAGTTAAATGGGGTCTGAGTTGAATGGCGGACAAGGCAAGGTCGCCCTCTCCATTTAAGCTTGCGGCAGGCGAGCTGTGAAACCAGCTACTTCTGAGACGTAGCTGCATTGGAATTTGTGTTCAGCCTCGCTCGGGCAGAGTTCTTGGCTTTTGCAATCGGTACTAGATTAGTCATGAATGAAGTGGGGCATGGGCTTACGTTGGCAAATGTTGACGCAACAGCCGTACCACGTTCATCCCCATGATCGATTGAATTTCTGTTTCTGTAAATCCATCGGCCAGCAGCCCCACCGTAATCTGATCCAGATGCGAGACATCAAACGGCACTCGAACAGCTCCATCAAAATCTGAGCCCAGGGCAACATGTTCCACACCAATCCGATCAGCAACGTAGCGCATGGCTCTAACAATTGCTTCTACATCTGTGCCACACACCGCTGTTTTCCAGAAGCCAATACCAATGATACCGCCGTTTTGGGCAATGCTTTGTAGTTGGCGATCGCTCAAGTTTCTCAAATTCTCACAAGTTCCCTGCACACCAGTATGAGAGGCCAACACAGGCCGCTGCGTCAGCGCCAACACTTCGTCAATGGTTTGAGGTGAAGCATGCGCCAGATCAATAATGAGGCCCCGTTCATCCATCCGCCGGATCACGGCCCGTCCCAAATCACTCAGCCCCCCTAGGCCAATGCCGTGGGCTGAATCCGCCACTTCGTTATCAAAAAAGTGGGAGAGACCAATCACGCGGTAGCCTGCCTCATAGAGGCGATCGAGATTATCGAGTTGACCTTCCAATACCTGTGCTCCTTCGAGACTAAGGATTCCAGCGCTCATGGCTGGATGGGTCTGTCGCTGGGCAAGGTATTCGCTGAGGTCCTGCTGAGTGTTGAGGATGCGAAACTGGTCTGGTGCTTTCTGGGCAAATCGTTGCAGCCGTTTGGCTTGGTAAAGGGAGCGTTCTAGAGGACTCGACCAAGTTCGCAACGGCCAGCGCTGGAGTATTGCCAGTTTGGTCAAACTGTCGCTGTCATCCCGGTTGCCTTCCAGCAGTAGCGGGTCTGGCACCTGAGTCACGACAGCAAAGAGTTGCAAGGCAACGTTGCCTTCGATCAGACGGGGGAGATCAACATGGGCAAAGTCAGCACGTTGGGTTAGGTCGCGGCCCCAGAGGAGGGAATCGGCATGGAGGTCGGCGATCGCCAAAGATTCATGGAGGGCCTTTGCATCGGCGTTGACTGGCTCTGGATATTGAATTCCAACCGGGTTGAAGCGCTTATCGATGTAGGCAGGGCCGAGGCTGTAAGCCAGGAACAGGAGGATTGTGGTGAGGGCGATCGTTCCGAGCATCCCCATCTGCCATAGCTTTCTGAAGCGTCTCTTCCGGTTCATATCGTTGACTGCACGACCAACGCGATCGCCCCTAACAGCAGTAGTCTGATTATTCCCCAGCCAGACTGACTTAACGCTTCCAGATACAGTCCCCACAGCATCACAAATGCCGCCATCGTGAAGCAATTGCCAGACTTCTCTCATCCTTCTTCTCACAGCGTCCACTTCGAGATTGCCCCATTCCCAGCAGACGCCCCCCTGTACAATCGTCTTATCTCAAAACGTAACAAAACGCTAAGTATCCGTGACCGCCACCCTCCCCTCCCGTCGCCGCGCCTCCCTCAGCACCATCTGGCAAGACAGCCTCACCGTCTTTTGGGGGGACTGGCTTGACCTACGTGCCCGCGTCGCCCAGGTTGCCGCCTCCGGTCTGATCTCCCCGCTGATCTACATTGTCGCCTTCGGCCTAGGTCTCGGCAGCTCCATCCAACCGGGCACGAGCATCAGCAGCGACTACGGCAGTTATTTAGAGTTCATCCTACCGGGCATGGTCGCGCTCTCTTCCATGGCGATTAGCTTTGGTGGCACAACCTTTTCCATCTGCGGCGAGCGTCTTTTCTCTAAAACATTTGAGGAAATGTTGCTTCTCCCTGTGCATCCCCTAGCGCTGCACCTTGGCAAAATAATGGCGGGCATCCTACGGGGAATCATGACCTCTGGCTCTGTGATTCTGGTAGCCATCCTATTCACGGGCAAAGTTTGGAGCTTTCTCAACCCGATGTTTTGGCTGATTCTGATTCTCAACTGTGCCGTCTTTGCAGGCATCGGCGTCATCACCGGTCTTCGGGTCAAATCCCTCGAAAGTGTTAGCCTCTACAACAACTTTTTGATCGTACCGATGTCGTTCCTTGGTGCAACCTTCTTTGACCCTATGACCCTGCCCCCAGCTTTGAAAGCCGTGGTGTATTGTCTACCCCTGACCTATGCCACCACCGGGCTAAGAGCTGCGGCCTATGGTACGGGTCCCGCCCCCTGGCTCAATGTTGCCATCCTGTTTGTATTGGCCCTTGGGTTATGTTGGGCTGGGGCGCATCAGTTTTCCAACCAGCAGGACTAGGGCATGACATCCGGCTCTGATCAGGCAACACCACAAGCCCGTATCAAGATCCGCAGGGCTGAACTGGGGGATTTGCGAGAACTGAGTGAACTTCTGGCTCTCAGTTTTCATGCAACAGAAGGGCGATCGCCCTGGTTCTATCCCCTGCTCAAATTCAGCATTCAAGAAGACCTACGCCTGCGCTTCAAACACCCTCCCGCAGAATATGTTTGCTGGGTTGCCGTCACCGCCTCCGTCCCTGAGGCGATCCTAGGCACCATTGAATTGAGCATCCGCCCCCAAAACAGCTGTGCCTGGTCCGGCATTCCAGGCATACTTTTAAACCACCAATCCCGTGCACCTTACATTTCAAACCTTGCCGTTCTAGAACATTGCCGCCGCCAAGGCGTTGCCAGCCAACTCCTCGAAAGCTGCAAACAAACCGCGCTGCAGTGGGGCCACAAAGAGATTTTTCTGCATGTTCTAGAAAGCAACCAAGCAGCTCGCAAACTCTATGCCAATGCAGGCTACTACCTACAACGGCCCGATCCCTCCTGGGAAAGCTGGCTCTTTCAGCAATCTCAACGGCTGTTGCTGCGTCGTCCCCTGATCTCCGGCTAGGGGCGCATCCCTCAAGCCACCCATGTCAAGCCAAAATCTAAAAGGGTGAATTGAGTTGCTTCGAACTCAATTCACCCTTTTGAACATGTTTGGAATATCTCTGGCAAGGCAAAATGCGTTGAGGATTGCTACGCCGCCGCCGAAAGCTGCACACCACCACTCATTTCAGCCAGCATACTACGCATGTCATTGATGAGCTGGGTCTGGTGATTGCGTGATGCTTGCAGATTCTCACATTCCGAATTCAGCGACTGAAGCTGTTCCCGCAATCCATTGACCATGTCTTGCACAGGGTTCAGAACCGCTCGGTAAGCCTCTGAAGAGTCCCCGCCTCCCGATGCTGCTGCCTGCTGCTTGAGTTGCTCCTGCGCCTCGGCCTTGGCTGCGACTTGACCCTCTAGCTCCTGAATCTTGGCTTCGAGCGTCTGAACCTCCGCTTTGAATTCCTCAAGCTGCTGGGTCTGCTGCTTAGTATCTGTTTCCAGCTGGGTCAAAACTGGCCCTAAATCCACCGACGGGGCTGCTCCTTCCTGGGCTTGGCCTTGGCGCTTGGCCAAAAGTTCCTGGTACTCGTTGAGCAGTGCTTTACGCTCGCTGAGGGTGCGACGCTGATCAAACATCGAGTCGTCAAGGATATTGTAGCTTTCCTGCTCGTCTGCCAACTCGGTCTCTAGGGTGAGACGATCGAACTCACTCGCCTCTGAAATCTTCACCTTAAGTTCTTCCATCGCCTGCTGCTGCAGACGCAGCTCTTCTTCTTGGTCATTGACGAAGTTGAAGATGCGATCGTAATCCTTCTGACGTTCCTGGACCTTAGCTTCCAACTCTTCCAGGGACATGGCTTCTAACTCAGCCATATTCATCTGAGCCGCCAATTCTGGGTCCAGCCCTCCCGCCAGAAGCGTTAGCTGCTTGCTCAACAAGCTATTCGCCTTGAGCTGACGCTGCAACGAATCCGTCGCTTGCTTCTTCGCCACCAACTCACGCTGTAGCCCGGCCAACTCCCCCTTCATCTGCTCTAGCTCAGCCAAGCTATCAGACCAGGCATCCCACTGCCCCAGACCACCGCCACTGCCTTCCCCAGCCGCTTCAGCTTGTTGCCAGAACTGATCCAGAACTGGCTGCTGACTCTCTAACTTCTCCGACAAAGCCACCACCTGGGCCTGTAACCCCTCAGCGGCTTGGCTCGACGCTGCGACTTGAGCAATTTGCGCTTCGAGAGCTCGCACCTGAGACTCGTCAAGCAAGCCACCGGCTTGCCCATCCTGCAAACGGGCTTCGAGACTTTGCTGCTCGCGATCCAATTCCGCACGGGCAGCTTCGACTTCCGCCTGAGACCGCTGGGCCTCTTCCCGCAGAACCATGACCTCACTGCGCTGCTGTTCCAAACGGGCAAACTCTTCGCTGGCTTGGGAGAGCTCTTCTTCCCGGACCTCCACTTCCATGACACGACGGTTCAACTCTTGACTTTGATAAGTCAAGGATTGCTTCCACTGCTCAATGTCGTCGTCCTTATCCTTGAGCTTCTCTTGGAGACGGGAGTAGTGCTGCAGAATCTTAAGTACGGGTTGGGTCGCAGCATTGACACGCTTGACGTCATTACCTGCAATCTCAGCAATGACCAGAGAACCATTGCCAAAATCATTGGCCTTATCGGTCGGCACCGAGTTGTTTCCAGCCATTGCTTGCCAGTTGTCCTCAGACCGCTGGCAAGCAATGAGACGTAGCTCAACTTTGCTGGCTCCCAGCAAGCCGCCACTCTTCTTTTGCACTTCTGCCAGATATTGCACGCCAGTTACCCTCTAAATGCTTGTCTAAAACTAAAGCCCAGATCACCGTTCAGTAATGCGTTCAACCCGTTGCGGCGATTGTAGCCCCATCTCCCGCCCTCGTCACTGGTTGCCAGTCCCTAAAAGCGGACGCCAAGTATCCTCCATCTCGTCTAAATCTTAGCTCAACTCTTTTCAAGGTAATGCCAGACTATGACGATTACCTTGGAATAATTGTTGCGAGCATTGCTTTATGTATTGCTCACGCCTGTCGAGATGGCGGCAAGGCTCGCCTATTTCAAGCATGCCCAAAGCAAGGTTAGCAAGCCTCACGCAGAAGAAGACATCTCCCACAACCATGGCCTAGGATACTGTGTGTCTACACCAAATCTATTTGGGCTCTGGCTTGCTGTGGACAGACCCAGTCCATCGGTCACACTGAAGAAAGCAAAACACCTTCATCAACCCAGAAGATGATTTCGCTTTGAATCACTCCCTTTACTAAATCCTTCCTATTCAATGCAGGGCCAGCTCCACGAAATTGATGTCTGTAGTCTGCTGCGATTAATCGAGCTTGGCCAAAGGACTGGCGAGCTATTAATCGAGGCAGATGACAACGCCTGGTTGCTCTCCTTCGCCCATGGCCGAATTGTGCATGCCTCTCCCCTCGAAAGCCGGGTCGAGCGTCTTCAAGACTTTCTACATCGCCTTTGCCCTAGCCTGGGCAGCGATGATGAACCCCGCGAGCTTCTTCCGCTACATTTGCCAGAATATGCCGTGCTCTGGTCATTGCTAGAGGAAAAGAAGCTCACATTGAAGCAGGGACAAGCTCTGGTTAAACGGCTGGTCGAAGAAACCCTTTTTGACATACTGAGTCTGCATTCCGGGGCCTTTCGGTTCGAGATGGGAATGAGTCCGAGTGCTCAAATTACAACCCTGTCGATTAGAACTCACCTTGCAAAGGTCAATCATCAACTTCAAGCTTGGAAACAGCTCTATCCCATCGTCGAGCATCCCGAGCAATGCCCCGTTTTGATTGATGCAGAACAGCTAAGCCATCAAGTCGGGGGGAAAACCTTTAATCAATTGGCACGCTGGGCGGATGGCACACTCTCCCTCAGGCAGTTATCCCGTCGCCTCAATCGACCCATGACAGCTGTCGCCCAAGCAATTTATCCCTTTCTTGAGGCTCAACTCCTTCAGTTGAAGCCTGCACCGGAAGGTCAATCGCCAACCAAGACACCACGGTCGGACAAGGCACCACGATCGGAAAGGAAAGCTGCAACACATCCCTCTCCTCCCAGTGACATCCATCCAGACCATCTCTATCCAGAACATCAAAGTCTGGAAACCTCTCATCCCACATCAGGGAAAAATTCAGACGCGATGACCCAGGGGGTTCATCGGCGTCACTGGATCGCTTGCATCGACGACGGTAATGTGACGCTAGAACTCCTCAAACAAATGATCGCCCCCCTTGGCCATGGCGTCATGACATTCTCCGATCCACTCGTTGCCTTGGGAGAAGTCTTTCGCCAGCCACCGGATCTGATCCTCTGCGACATCGATATGCCAATCGTGAATGGCTATGAGGTGTGTGCGATGTTGCGCCAAACAGCCCTATTCCGGAACTGTCCCATTGTGATGCTGACCGGCAAAGATGGATTTATTGATCGGACCCAAGCCCGCCTTGCTGGTGCGACAGACTACTTAACAAAACCTTTGGGTACGGATGAGCTGCTTATGCTCCTGGGGAAGTATATTGATCCTGGTCATCGTCCCTGATGGCCTATCAATCGAGCACAAGAGGAATGTAGAGCTGATGCTTTACAGGACAATTTGGGGCATGATAACCATGAAGCCAAATTAAGCTCTGGCTGTGAGTGTGAGTCCTGACAACACTTTTGTGTCGTGCTTATCCACTGGCGGTACGGGGCTCGAGTCTTTCCGAAGGGCAATTCCTAAAGCATACTCCGCTGCTCAGGCTTACAACAGCGCTGCTGGAGCCCTGGATATGGTGCAACCCAGTTGTTTCTCACCTGCTTCCCGCACATGCTAGTAACTCTCCAAACGGGAAATCCTCAGAGGTCAACAATGAGTACAGTTTTGGTGGTTGAAGACAGTCCTGCTCAACGGGAGATGATTACTGATCTCCTGAGGGGTAGTGGGCTGGATGTTTCAGTCGCCACCGACGGGGTAGAAGCTCTTGAGCGTATCGAGAGCCAACAACCCGATATTGTCATTCTAGACATTGTCATGCCGCGGATGAATGGCTATGAACTCTGTCGCCGTCTGAAGACTGACCCAAAAACCCAAACGGTCCCTGTGGTGATGTGCTCTTCTAAGGGAGAAGAGTTCGATCGCTATTGGGGCATAAAACAGGGTGCTGACGCGTACATCGCGAAGCCCTTTCAACCCACGGAGCTTGTGGGCACTGTTAAGCAATTACTGAGGGGCTAGGCAGGTTCATGATTGGTAGCCGCAATCCAGATTTTTTGACGGGCGAGGGGCCCAATCAGTCTTCGGAGATTCAAGAACTGGAGACGCCAGAAGGTGAACTACACCTCTGTTTCTATACCCCCTCCGGCGATGAGTTTGCGCTTCCAGCGATCGGTATCCGAGAGACGCTGTTCCAGTCTCCCGAAGGAATTACGCCCATTCCCAATGTCTCTCCCCTCCTCCTGGGAACACTCAATGCAAGGGGTCGCGTGATTTGGGTTGCAGACCTGGGTCAGTTTCTGGGAGATCCAACAGCCTTAAATACTGATCGCCCTGAGCTACATGTCATTGCAATCGAGGAACAGGAATCGATGCTTGGCCTCGTGATTGATCGTGTCATCGGAATGGCTTGGTTAAGTCCGGAGGAGCTGCAGCCTCCGAAGAATATTCCAGATAGCATGGCATCTTTCATTCGAGGTGAATGGGTTTTACCAGGTGAAGAGGGGGAGCGTCACCTTCGGTTATTAGATCAGGTTGCCATTCTCCGCTCAGCACGGTGGGCAATGTAACGCTAAGCGATACACAGTTGCAATTTCAATCTTTACTGGCACGAGGGTAGCTTAGGAGAAAGGTAGATGTCATATCAGCAGGCTGAACGGGCCTACATGCAAGGGGACTATACGAAAGCAGCGGGGCTGATTGATGATCTCATTCAGCAAACGCCCGACGACCCCAGAGTTCGCCTATTGCGCGGCCACATCTACTGCTACGGCCTTCAGCAGTACGATACTGCGTTGAGCGACTATGAGTCAGTCACACAACTGACAGAAGAGCCTTCCTTCCTGGATTACGCAACCCAGGGGATCGAGACATGTCAAGAGTTTGGTAGTTCATCCTCCAATAGCAGAGCTGCGACCAGCGTCGCCCTTGAAGAACCGCCCCTGGCGTTGGAGGACGACAATGGACCAGATAGCTGGTCCCCCGAGATGGACTTGGAAGATATTGGAACTGGGTTCGGTGCGGACTCCGATGTGAGCGTGCTCAGCTTTGACTCCATCAGCTCCGTCGAACAGGACGACATGGACTCAGCTGGTGCCATCAGTCTTGGCTCGGGTGAGTCCGCTTCGATCAATCTGGGGGATGGGTTGGATGCTCCGGCCTCTTTCGAAGATGACGGAAATCTCAATCTCCCCTTAGCGGATGATTCCCTCGATTTAGGCTTTGATGATGTTGATGGTTTTAACCTCGATTCAGGCCTAGACGCTGGTGAAGCGATCGGCCTGGGTTCTGGAGAAGCGATTAATTTGGGTGGTGGGGAGGCGGCTGGTTTGGGTAATGAGGCGATCGCCCTCGGAGCCGAGAACGCTCCGTCCAATTTTCAGCCACCTGAATCCTCTCCTTTTGATGACGTTGATAACAATAGTGGCAACGAAACTGGCAACGAATTCACTAACAACGACTTCGACAATCCCTTTGGGGACGACCCAGCAGACAATGAGATTAACCCCTTTGCTGGAGATGAACCCATTGACCTAGTCGATGACAATCCCTTCTCATCGTCGGAGAGCCCCTTTGATGCTTCCGGCAGCGCTTCCCTAGAGGACAGTCTTTCCTTGGACAGTGCGGCCAATGCCTCGCCAGAAGAAGGCTTACCGAATTTTGCAGCCAATGATGTCCCCCTGGGCGACGAATCCTTTGCTAATCAGTCCTTCTCCAGCGAAGCTTTCAATGCTGATCCAGGGAACATAGACGACTCTCTGAACTTAGAGACCAACGATGTCGGCATCAATGGCAATGAATTTGATGACTTTGACGTGGCGCTTGATGCCGTTGATGCGACGGATCAGAACGCTCTAGGAGGGCTATCCCTGGATATCGATGGCTTTGAATCCGACGACATGGACGCAGGGGCAACCTTCGAGGATGCAGGTCTCAATAACTTTGATGGGCTGGCCGCCGAAGCCATCAGTGAGCCGCAAGCTCCAGAGAATAGCCCCACAGGAGAAGCAACCCTTTTCATGGATGCCAACAGCATCGGTGGATTTGACTTCAACTTGCAGGACGGCGATGCCATGCCGGCCGGGGCTGACGCAGCACATGGCGATGAGCCAGGGGATGCGGCAAGCGATTTAGCGGGCAGTGCGATGAACTCGGTTAGCGAGCCAGCGTCGCTCGATGGCAATGCCTTCGATGACTTTGAGATGCCAGAAAATCTAGAGCACGGCGACGCTGCAACAGATTTTGGGTTGGAAGGCGATGGCGAATTCGACACCCTAGCAGGCGATATTCCTTCCATTGCTCAGGCTCCTGAAGAACCCACCCCTTCGGGCGATTTGGATTCAACCGGCGGTGACACAGGTGGGCGCAGTAACGCGGACTTCCTGGAAGAGTTTGATGCCTTCGATGATTTTGGCGGTCTCTCTGACTTTGACCTTGCCGAAGACTCCATTGGGTTCACCAGTCCGATTCCCAGCTCTGGGTTTGATTTACCCACGGGTGAAGCGGGTGACATCAGCGAGATGAGCGGCTTCGGCCCGAGCGGCGAAGATAGTGGCACAGCAGAATCTGTTTGGGGCACTGACAGCGTTCCCAGCTTTACCCAAACTGAGATTGGCGATGTTGAGCCCACGGTCGCCGTTGAGCAGGGTATCTTCGCACCGCTTGAGAATGCCTCCCTCGGAACAAAGCGCACCGTCATCGCAGCCACCGCAGGCATTGCAGCTGCCCTGGGTGTCGCCGGTTCGAGTTTCATTTACTCCAAGGTCACCTCTCCGACCCCTGAGAGTCAGGTGCGGTATGCACCTGTGGTTTTGGCGTTGGGGGGTGGCGTCGCCGGACTCGTGGGTGCAGCAGCGGTGGGGGAGATTACCCGCCGTCAGATTCGTCGCGCAACGGAAGATTTGCAGGCCCAATTCTCCAAGATTGTCCAGGGTAACTTCAATGCCCAGGCCACCATCTATTCCGAGGATGAGCTGGGCCAACTCTCGGCGGGCTTTAACCAGATGTCCCGTGTGATTCTGGCCACAACCAAAGATGCCCAGCGTAAGGCTGAAGAGCAGGAACAACAGAAGGAAGACCTACAACGCCAAGTGATTCGCTTGCTTGATGACGTGGAAGGGGCGGCTCGCGGTGACCTGACGGTGCAAGCCGAGGTCACCGCCGACGTTTTGGGGGCCGTTGCCGACTCGTTCAACCTAACGATTCAAAACCTGCGCGAGATTGTCTTGCAGGTGAAGACCGCCGCCACCCAGGTGAACAAAGCCTCCTCTGAAAATGAGACCTTTGCTCGCAGCCTATCGTCAGACGCGCTGCGTCAGGCTGAGGAGTTAGCTGTAACGCTGAACTCAGTGCAGGTCATGACCGACTCGATTCAGCGTGTGGCCGACAGCGCCCGCGAGGCGGAGGAAGTTGCCCGCACGGCATCAGTCACCGCCCTCAAGGGTGGAGAAGCGGTGGAGAAAACGGTGGCCGGTATTCTCCAGATTCGAGAAACGGTGGCAGAGACCACCCGCAAGGTGAAGCGCCTGGCGGAATCGTCCCAGGAGATTTCAAAGATTGTCGCGCTGATCTCACAGATTGCCTCCCGTACGAACTTGCTCGCGCTCAACGCCAGTATTGAGGCAGCCCGAGCGGGTGAAGCCGGTCGAGGCTTCGCGATTGTGGCGGACGAGGTTCGACAGCTCGCGGACCGAGCCGCAAAATCTTCGAAGGAGATTGAGCAAATCGTGCTTCAGATTCAGGGTGAAACCAGCTCTGTGATGGTTGCAATGGAGGAAGGAACACAGCAGGTCATCACCGGTACTAAGCTGGCAGAGCAGGCGAAGCGATCGCTGGATGACATCATTCAGGTTTCGAACCGCATTGACCAACTCGTCCGTTCGATTACAGCAGATACCGTTGAACAAACCGAGACTTCTCGTCAGGTTGCTCAGGTGATGCAGTCGGTCGAACTGACGGCCCAAGAGACTTCCCAGGAAGCTCAGCGGGTGTCGCGATCGCTGCAAAACCTGGTGGGCGTTGCCAGCGACCTTCAGACTTCCGTGGAACGTTTCCGCGTCGAAAGCTCCGAAGAGATGTAGGCTCCCAGCCCTCTCCAATCCCTGCACTCAGGGGTTGGCCCAGACTCAGGGTGTTAGATTGCTCCACGTCAGAAAATTGTCAGTGTCCCCCCAGAAAGGGCGCTGAGCGCAGACCAAAGAGGTTGGCAAACGGCAATGGATCCAGAACAGCGGCAGCGAATTATTGGGTATTTCCTAGAGGAAAGCCAGGAATATCTGGAGCTTCTTGAGCCAGGGGTTCAGGATTTGGCCAGCGCCTTAGCAGACCCAGAGCGCATTAATGAGCTTTATCGTGCGGCCCACTCCATCAAGGGGGGAGCCGCCATGCTGGAGCTGCACGGTATCCAGAAGGTGTCCTACCGCCTGGAAAGCAGTCTCAAATACATCAAGGGTAATGCGGCGGTGCGTCCCAACGCGGCGATCCAAGCCACCTTGCTGCAAGCCGTAGAAGGGCTCCAACAACTGACCGAAGAGGTGCGGGAGACCCTCGATCTCAGCGAGGGATTAAGTGCTCAGATCTGGGAAACGATTGAACCTGCGTTTGACGAACTGGATGCGGTACTGGAGCAACAGGTCACTGCGGCGGACGCAGACACACAGGACACCAGCGGCAGCGAGGTTGATCTCACCGCAGCCAGCGCCGAACCCGCGATGGATTTGCCTGCGATCGCCGAGACTCCGGAAGTCACCGACGCCGATGCAGACTTGGACGAACTGTCCTGGGATGACATGGCTGACCTGTCCGACCTCAACGCTACGGGTAATTCTGGAGCTTGGCTCTCGACCAAATCCAGTGCCCCTGAGGAATCTCCGATTGAGGGACTCGATGAACTGGCTAACCTGTTCGAAGAAAATCCTCTGGACAGCGACGATAGCTGGAATCTAGACAGTAGCGAATCGATCGCGACCCCGACGGCGGCGACCCCAGCCCATGGCGCCGAGGATGATGATGCCCAAACCCTAGAAGACCTCTTCAATGATGAACTTCTAGGCGATTCCGGCGAGAGTCTCGCCAGCTACGACGAGCCCGCCCCTGTCCCTGCGGGAAGCATGGCCGCCAATGCGAGCAATGACCTGGCCCAAAACACCATGCCGAGCGATGCCAGTCTAGATGCATCCTTCGATGATCTGTTTGACGCCGTTGATCAATCGCTGGAAGCGTCTCTGGAAGCATCATTGCCTCTGGAGCAGTCTCCCCCTGTAGAAGCATCCAAATCTCCAGGAGAATCAGCGCTAGAAGCATTCGCTGATGATGCTGGCCTGGGTGAGTTAGAGAGTAGTTTTGAGGATGAACTGGACTTCGATTTAGAAGACAGTCACTTAGACGGCAGTAACTTAGAAAATAGCAGCAACGAGACGAATATCGGCAGCGCTAGCGATGGCATTGATTCAGCGTTGGATGCCATTGATGATGCCCTAGATAGCGATGCATCATCCCTTGACTTAGAGAGTTTCGACAATAGCGACGCTAGCGATCTAGACAGCCTTGATGCGCAGCTCGATAGTCTGGGCCTCGATGATTTTGGAGAGGATTTTGGAGAGGATGATCTCAGCGGGGCTCCGGGCGATGGTGAACTGACCTCCAATGGACTTGAGGTCGTCTCCGACGCTGACGACGGCCTAGACTTTCTGGATCTAGAGTCAGACCTGGCGGGCTCCGAAGACGAAAGCTCAACAACAGCAGCGACTGGCGCAGATTTGAGCAATGACCCCGTCACGGGAGACACTGAGCCACTCGATGCCTTCAGCACTCTAGCGGCCGAAGCGGCCCTCGATTCCCTAGAGAGCGAGCTGGGGTACAACGACGGAACAGAGGCGACGGCATCTGAGGCGTCGTCATCCGAAGCTTTGGATGACCTGGGTTTAGGGGATCTGGAATCGGACTTAGCTGCGATGGATGACGGGGCGATCGCCGCTAACCATTCTCTGGCCTCGGATCCTCTGGCCTCAGATGCTCTAGCCTCAGATGCTCTGGCCTCGGATGAATCCCTTCTAGGCTCTGACAACAGCGATGATGAGCTAGCTGCATTGCTGGGTGAGGATAGCGCTGCTCTCGATGGAGGCGAACTCGATGGAGCAGACCCACTCTCCGAACTGGGTGGTGTCGATCACGTCGATGCTGCAACGGAGGCGGGCCAAGCCAGCGATGACTTAGATGCGCTTCTCGATGATGTTTCCGACAGCAACGAGCAATCCTTCAACGACCTCGACGCCCTGCTAGACGGCATTGCCGGAGAAAACAGTGGAGACGAAGAATTTGGCGACGAATTTAACGACCTCGACACCCTGCTCGGTGCCGACCTGCTAGAAGCTCCGACGGCTGAACCAGCATCCGGCGGTACGGGGGCACTAGAAAAAAGTGCCAGCGACCCTTCCAGCGACGCCAGTTCGAGTAACGACGTCGATTTCGCGGACATGGAGGAACTGCTCCAGCAAGCCCAATCCATTGGTGGACAGGCCGCGTCCTCCCCCGCAGCGGCACCAGCGACACCCAGCCCAGGGCGAAGCCGCAGCCAACGGCTCGTAGAGCAAAGCATGCGGGTCCCGGTCAAAACCCTGGACAACCTCAGTAACCTCGTGGGTGAAATGGTCGTCACGCGAAACTCGCTGGAAGGTGACCAGGAACGCCTGCGCATGGCCCTGGACAAGCTGGGTGGCCATACCCAACAACTCAGTGATGTGGGACAGCAGTTGCAGGACCTGTACGAGCGATCGCTCCTAGAAAACGCCCTGCTCAACAGCCGTCGCAAGGTCATGGGCATTGAAACACTGACCACGGCCGGGATTGCAGCAGCAACCGCAACCAACAGTGGGACCCACAGTGGCAGCAGCGAAGAGGACCTCGATGACTTGGAGCTAGACCGCTTCACCGGCTTCCACACGCTCTCCCAGGACATCATTGAACTCATTGTCCGTATCAAGGAATCCACCGATGATATTGACTTCCTGATCAATGAATCTCTGGATCAGGTTGCTCGCAACTTCCGCCAAACGACCAGTCAACTCCAGGAAGATGTGAATCGTTCTCGAATGATTCCCTTCTCCCAGACAGCGGATCGCCTGCCCCGGGCCGTACGCGAGATTTCTCGCAAGTGTGGCAAGGACGCGACCCTCACCGTTGATGGCCGGGAAACGTTGATCGACAAGATGTTGGTTGAGCAACTTCACGATCCACTGACCCACCTGATCAACAATGCCGTCACCCACGGTATTGAGACCCA
Source organism: uncultured Pseudanabaenaceae cyanobacterium (assembly GCA_938017515.1). Classification (GTDB taxonomy): domain Bacteria; phylum Cyanobacteriota; class Cyanobacteriia; order PCC-9006; family JAAUQQ01; genus JAAUOP01. The sequence goes on along the minus strand of CALIJJ010000114.1, from coordinate 14,832 downwards.
GGATGAGCGTATTCTGTCGGGCAAACCCCCCACAGGTAATATTCGTCTCCAGGCGTTCTACCAAGGCAACCAAACCGTTATTTCGATCGCCGACGATGGGGCTGGCATTGACCCCCAGGTAATTAAGCGCAAAGCGATTGAGAAAGGTCTGCTGCGTCCCGATGAAGCCGAAAATCTAGGCATTTCCCAGCTCTACGACTTCCTCTTCCATGCGGGCTTCTCTACGCGAGATACCGCTGATGCCTTTGCTGGGCGAGGCGTCGGCATGGATGTGGTGCGCACCCGTCTACAGGAACTGCGCGGCACGATTGTGATTGACTCAGAGATTGGCAAAGGCACCACCTTTACCATTCGATTGCCGCTCACGCTGAGTATTACCAAGGCCTTGCACTGTATCAGCAACCGTGCCCGCATTGCCTTCCCCTTCGACGGCGTAGAGGATATGTTCGACATTCCTCGCGACCAGCTGGTTAAAAACGACGATGACCAGGACTGTATCCAGTGGCGCGACATGCTACTGCCGGTGCGCGAACTCTCCGACTTACTCCGCTATAACCGCACCATTGGCCGCAGCAGCGTCTATGCGGGCACATCAGACGATGACATGCTTGCCCTCGTCATCCTGCGCAGTGCGGGCGAATACCTGGCCATTAACGTTGACCGGGTTGAGGGTGAAATGGATATCGTGATTAAGCAGCTAGAAGGCCCGGTGCCCAAACCGACGGGTATTGCCGGTGCAACGGTGCTGGCCGATGGTCAAGTCATGCCCATTGCAGATGTACTAGAGCTGATTGACCTATCCAAGGGCCGCACTCGCCAGGGCGCGAATGCCCTCTGGGAGGCTGAAGACCATGTCAACGAGCCCACGGAAACCCCAGCTTCGGATCCATTGGTCCTGATTGTGGACGACTCGATTACGGTACGGGAGCTGCTATCCATGAGTTTCGCCAAGTATGGCTACCGGGTGGAGCAGGCCCGAGATGGTCAAGAGGCTTGGGAGAAGCTGCGGTCCGGCTTGCCCTGTAACTTAATCTTCTGCGACATCGAGATGCCGCGAATGACGGGTCTTGAGCTCTTGGAACGGATGCAGAAGGACGAATACCTCAGCACATTGCCCATCGCCATGCTGACCTCCCGAGGCGCAGATCGTCACCGCAATCTCGCCGCCAAGTTTGGCGCAAGGGGCTACTTCACCAAGCCCTACCTAGAGGAGAGTTTGCTGGAAGCCGCCAACCGCTTGCTCAAGGGTGAAGTACTCATCAATGCCCCGGCAGAGACGAAGGAGACTTAAATCCGGGCACCTGTTCTCGTACAGCTCTCTCGCACCGGCCCTCAAGCCGGGAGGCGATCACTCGCAAAAGAAGCCTATCGGCTAGGATGAAGAAGGTTCATTCCGATTCCCTACTCTCTTCCTGCGATCGCCATGATTCTCCCCGGTCAAGAAGTCCGCGTCACCAACTCCGACGACACCTACTACAATTTCACGGGCTACGTCCAACGTGTCAGCGATGGCAAGGCTGCCGTGTTGTTTGAAGGCGGTAATTGGGACAAGCTGGTCACCTTCCGACTCTCAGAATTGGAAGAAATCAAGTAACCGGCTTGCGAGCCCCAATCGCTCTAGGTGAACCATGCGCCTTCCTCTGCCCCAATTCGTTGGGCGCGATCGCGCCCCCAATCATTTCGCTGAAGTCATTGAAACTTCAACGACGGAATTTTTGGCGCAATGCTTGGACCCTGAGGATCTGAGCTTTCCGGCCATGCCGCCGTTTGGAAGCTGGGTGCGATCACTGGACGAGGAATCCGGCAACCAAGTCTACGGTGTTGTTTACCACGCAACAACTTCTCCCATCGACTCCGTGCATCGTGCCCGTGCCCTGGGCATGAGTATGGCGGAATTGCGAGAGGAACAGCCGCAGATTTTTGCCATGCTGAAGACAGAGTTCAGCGCCGTTATTGTGGGGTTCCAAACCTCACGGGACATCAACGGACGCGTTCAGCTCGATGATATCTATCAGTACTTGCCGCCCCGCCCGCCCCAAGTGCACCAGTCGGTTTATCGCTGCACCCCGAATGAAGTCCTCGCCTTCACCGAGAAGCTAGACTTTTTGCGGACGCTGTTGCAGGTACAGGGTGCCCCCAATGACAGCTTGCTCGCAGCGGCGATTCGAGAGGTCTATCGCCTGCGGAAGGCAGATCGCAGCTGGTTAGTGCAAGCGGGGCGATCGCTGACGGTCCTGCTGAGGGATGACTACGATCGCCTGCGCATTATTTTGAGCCAGATTCACATTTAGTAGTCACCGCCAAGCTGTAGTCATCGCCAAGCTGTAGTCATCGCCAAGCTGCCATACCAACGCTGCCATACCAACGCTGCCACGCCAATAACAATGCCTGAAGCACCATTACCCAAGAACCAAGCCCCCAAGAATCAAATTGTAGAGATTGCCAAGGGCTTGGGGCTGCTATTGATGCTGCATGTCTTGGCGATCGCAGGTCTCTGGGTCTTGCTCTACCTGGGGGATTTAGTGGGCTATATCCTCACGGGCGTTGCAGATAGCGACATCACTCAAAAGCTATACCAGGTCTGGCTATTTAGCCTGCTGATGTTTGGGCTGGTGCAGTGGCTGTACGTGCTGCCGGTGGTCTGGTGGTTGCAGCAGAGTAATGGCGAATCCAGCCAAACCGAGCAACCGAGCCCCGTAGAGAATGGCGACAACCGGGGTCTGGTGCAGGGATTGATCGCGGGGGCGATCGCGACCTCGTTTCTCAACGGCGGCTATTTTCTGATGGGTTTACCCATGCCCGCTTGAGTTGGCTCAAGAGAACCGGGTCAACAACTCAGCGAATTCTCATCCAGCCATCACCCAAAACTAACCGAAGGCTAAAATCTTCCTCAGCTCCTCTATGCACACTAGCCAGTGTAGACATTTCTAGGAGAATCCCAATGAACCCGAGCCCAGCGAATAACGCCGTCACGATTCAACTCTATCGCTGGGCCGGAGCTTGGGGACCCTTTAAGGTCAAAGTCCCCTGCGGTGAATGCGCTCTCACCAAAGACGTCATTCAAGACACGCTGGAAACTGAATTAGCTGGCATCCCCGTCAACTTCGAGATTCGGGAATGGCTGACGGAATGGTGGAAGCCGCTACTCAAGGGCGGCTGGCATGCCCCCATCGTCATGGTCGATGGCAAGGTGATTAGCCAGGGCCATGCGCTCAATCGAGGCTTGTTTACCCAGGCTGTGATTGAAGCCCATGCAAGGATGACGCCGGTCCAGGGCAGCCATCTCTTCGGCAAGGCAAGTTGCCCCCACTGCAAGCGGGCCAAAACCTATCTGGAACAAGCCGGTATCCAGTACACCTACCACGACGTCGTGCGCAACCCTCGGGACATGTACGAAATGCTGGCACGGGTATTGCCAACGCTACCGCCCAAGACCCCGATTACGGTGCCTCAGATTTGGCTGGGTGGAAAATATATTGGCGGTGCCGATCAACTGGGCGAATTTCTCCAGGCACAGATCCAACGCAACAACGAGCAAGCCCGCAATAACAATCGCTCTGCCATTCGCCTTTAGGATCATGACCTTTAGGATCATGAATTGATGAATACTGTAAGGGCATGCATCCTAGGCGCTGCCCATGCCCAAACTGCCTCAAAAACGCTACATCCAAGCCGTCGAATTCCCCCGCGAAATTGCCATGCAGCCCATCGGGGTTGTGCACTCGCCCTACACAGAGCGTCACGGCACGCCCCGGCAATCGCAGTTGCAGGCAGCCCCGAAGGATTATCAACCCGCAACGGCAACCATCGAACTCTTTGAGGATGTGGTTCCGGCGATCGCCCTCAAGGACCTCGAAGGCTTTGACTACATCTGGGTCATTGCTTGGCTGCACTTGAATAAGCACTGGAACCCAACGGTCACGCCTCCCAGAGGCCCCAAAGTAAAACGGGGCACCCTAGCAACTCGTGCTCCCCACCGCCCCAATCCCATCGGTCTGAGCGCCATTCGATTGCTGCAGGTTGAGGGGAATATTCTGCATTTAGAAGGCATCGATTTGCTGGACCAGACCCCCATTCTGGATATCAAGCCCTACGTCAGCTACTGCGATGCCTTTGCGGAAGCGGACTGTGGCTACGTGAGCGAGATGGAGCGCGATCGCAGCCATGAAGATGATGTCTTTGGCAATCATCGGCCGCCCATAACGAGCTGAAAATGCGGTTTGATAGGACGGGACAGCCCATCGTCCAGACAAGCTTTTCGAGACTCCATGTACGACCTAGCCAAAATTGAGCAAACCATCACCCAAGCGATCGCCGAGGTTTGCCCTGACCATACCGTCCGACATGGCCCGTTCCAGGGAATGAAATACGCAGAAACCAAGTCCGTGGGCAGCGCACTGTTCCCGAAGTTACTAGGATGCTACGAGCGGGAAATCCACCCGGTGATTGAGCGGATTTGCGATCGCCCCTACAGCGAAATCATCGACATCGGCTGCGCCGAAGGCTACTACGCCGTGGGCTTGGCCATGCGAATCCCCACGGCGACGGTCCACGCCTTTGACACCAATGCAGAGGGCATTCGGCTGTGCCAAAGCATGGCGGAGCAGAATGGGGTTGCGGAGCGGTTGGTGACCGGGGAATTTTGCGATCGCGCGACGCTCAACGCATTTTCCTTCCGAGGCAGAGGGTTAATTTTCTGTGACTGCGAGGGCTATGAACAGGAATTATTGACCGAAGTGGTTCGGGCCACATTGTCGAAGCATGACTTACTGATTGAAATTCACGATGGTCTGGATCCGTCGATTTCGGCCAACATTCGTCAGCTTTTTAGTGCCACCCATCGGCTCGAAGCCATCAAGGTTGTGGATGATGCAACGCGGCTCGCCACCTATCACTATCCCGAATTAGAACGCTACGACCAAGAGACACGGGGAATTTTGACGGCGGAATGTCGTGCCATTAGTACGGAATGGTTTTTTCTAGAGAGTTTGGCCTAGTCTGCCCTAGGGATCTCGGCTTTCCCGACCCTTCAGAAATGTCAGAGGCAGCCAAGAGATCTGAGGATATCTGAGGGGACGGGATGCGCGCCCATAGATTATTTCTCGCCTGAAATGGCCTCATCGTGCAAAACGCCATAGTGCAAAAACACTTCATCGCCCCGTTGCTCCAGCGATCGCAATCGCAACCGAGGCGCCACCTCAGCCAAGACCCCCAGACCATCGACGGGCGTCGGTGCAGCCGCTCCCCCCAAGACCAACGGGCAGACCGTTAGCCAAAATTCCTGAACTAAACCCGCCTCAAAGACTGCGGCCGCCAAAGCACCACCGCCCAAAACCGCCACTCGCTCAAACCCAAAACCAGAGAGCGATCGCCAAATCTCTTGCCAGTCCATGCCTTCCTGTCGCTGGGGAGCAACCCAAACCGTCTCAAAGCCATCACAGCCATCCCATTGCTGTGCCCCCGCTGCCGTCGTCAGCAACCATCGGGGCACCGGCTGTGAAAAAAACCGAACCTTTGGATCTAAGTCCCCAGAAGCTGAACAAACGATCTGCACCGGCTGGGGAGACTGGCCACGGACTTGACGTTGGGCGAGGAGCTGCGGCGATCGCACCGACATCGTTGTCCCATAGGCCCGCAACGTCCCGGCCCCAAAGATAACCGCATCGACGAGGGAGACCTGTTCTTCTAGGTGTGTCTGGTCTGCGGCAGAGCCAAATCTCGCGGGCGATCGCCCTCGATCTGAGATTTTGCCATCGGCGCTCATGGCCAAAATAACAGTCGTCAGAGGCAATTTTTGGGTCAATGTATCGGGGGGGCCTTCTTGCATCCGGAAAAGCTCAGTATCTCCACAGGGAAATTACATCTTCTTTAAAATCATCAAAAAACGATCGCAGTATCTTTACGCAACTCGACCCCTTAGCGTACTTTACATAATAGTTAAGCCCCCATAAGCGCGCCTTCCCAATTCGTCTGGCTGACGAGTTTTGTGTTTGTAAAATTTTGCAATCACGACTCCTCACCCCGTCGAAGCGTCTAGTCCTGCTCGGCGATCGCCTCTGGCTGCACTTCTCCCTGTGCTGACTGCACATTCGTGTATGCCACCTTCCTTTCGTCGGTTCCTTCTCTCCAGAATTTTGCTGCTGCTGTTGCCAGTGCTTGGCCTCAGTGGTTGGTTGGCCTATGCGAAAGCGCACCATGCCCTCACCTCCGTCCCCACCCGCACGTCACTCTATGCGACCCCGCGTGAGGCCGAGTCTCGCCTTGGAGACAGCGTTCCAGGTGCAGATTCAGACTACATCCTGATTGAACGCAGCCGAGCCCAAGCCGCCCTACGGGAAATGGCCTGGATCATCGGCGGTATGACGGCTCTGGTAATGGGTGCTGTGACGATTCTGTCGGCTTACATCGCGCGCGGGGTGGCACGGCCAGGCGAACGATTGCAGGCACAAATGTTGCGCATGCAGCAGCAGATTGACGCTGCAACCCCCGAGGGTCAGCCCGAGCCCCTAGCGATCGAAAGCTTTAAGGTCCGGGAATTCCAGCAACTGGCTCAAACCTTCAACGAGCTGATGGAACGCTTGGCCCAGCGAACAGAAGCGTTGGAACTCGCCTCACGGGAAGCCCAGGCCGCCTGCCAAATGAAAAGCCAGTTCTTGGCCGCCACATCCCACGAACTCCGTACACCGCTCAACTCTCTCATTGGTCACATCCATCTCATTCAAGACGACTGCTGTGACAACCGTGAGGAGGAACTGGAATGCTTGGCCCAGGCCAACCACGCAGCACTCCACCTGCTCCATGTGATGAATGAGCTGCTGGATATCGCCCGCATCGAAGCAGGAGAATTTGAACTCACCCTAGAGCGGCTGAATCTTCTGGAACCGCTCCAGGAAGCCTTACAGCTCCAGCGACCGAGCCTAGAGCAGAAGGAACTGGCCCTACAACTGGGACTACTCTCTCAGCCTGTGTGGGTGATGGGCGATCGCGCCAAGCTTCGCCAGGTCCTCCTCAACGTGCTCCAAAATGCCATCAAGTTTACCGATCGCGGTCAGCTCTCGGTCACGATGAAAACAATGGCAGGAGAGACGCCTGGGCAAGCCAAGCACATCCTTCTCAGCGTCACAGACACAGGCATTGGCATCGATCCGAAGCAGCAGGCACAGCTATTTCAGCCCTTTTCACGGGTGAGCAACACTCCCACACGACAGTTTGAGGGCACCGGACTGGGGCTCGTGATTTCGCGTTCGATCATGGAGCGTATGGGCGGCGAGATCAAACTCTTCAGCCAGGGTCTAGGACTGGGTACCAGGGTTGAAATTCGATTGCCCATTTTGGCGGACGGCCCTCTGCCCGCCTCCCCACCTCCCATCACCCACAGCTCCCAGGAAACTGAGGCTTAAATCAACGCCTCTACATCGAGATGGGCTCAATCAGGGTGGGCGACCCCTCAGCCATGGATCGGCTCAACGCCGTCAACACTTCTACGAGCTGCGTTCCCACTTCTCCAGAGGAGCGATCCGAGACTTGATGCTGCTCAATACAGTCCACAAAGTGAGAACAAACTCGCTGCAACGGTTCACCCTCAGCAACTTCAATCACTTCTCGGGCCAAATTATCCGGCACATAGCCCTGGTCTTGGGATGCAAGTTGTCCCTGCATCAAAACCAGAGGATCATCCGCGAGTTCATCAAAGATGAGCGCACCGCGATCGCCCACCAACACCAACCGCCGCTGCTTATCCGGATTGAGCCAAGACAAGTGAATCTGCACCGGAACACCACTGCCGTATTGCAAACCGGCCCAGACCGTATCCGCTAGGCCCTGGGGGGACAACTCGGTCTGAATCTCAGGCTGAAGCCAAACATTGCCCTGGGCCTGGGCTCGCACCGGAACATCCCCCAACCAGTAGTTGAAAATTGCAATATCGTGAATCGCTAAATCCCAGAGTGCATCAACATCTCGACGAACTGGACAGAGGTGGGTGCGGCTCGCATAACCATAGCGAATTTGGCCCAGGCGTCCTGCCTCAATCACCGTTTTTGCCGCTTCCACGACGGGATGAAACAGATAGGTGTGGTCGATGACCAGCAAACGCGCCTTGGCTTTTGCCAAGGCACAAAGTTCTTGGGACTCTTGGGTGGTGAGGGTCAGTGGCTTCTCTGACATCACATGGTAGCCATGCTGGAAAGCGGCTTCAATCATGGGGTAATGGCTCACGGCAGGTGTTGCCACAACAATGGCATCGAGTCCCGGCAGCGCCATGAGCGATCGCCAGTCCGTGGTCAGTGTCACCGAATCATCCAGCTGATTTTGCTGACGGGCGCGCTCCAAACTGGGCGGGTAGGGATCCGCGATCGCCACCACCCGCACCCGAGACTCCGCCAAAAATTTTCGGATGAGATGACTTCCCCAGCGTCCCGCACCCAAAATACCAATACCGATGGTCATGCCTGCCAAACCTCTTTCAACCGGTAACGTTACACGTGAGGGGACTGGCTCGGGTCTAACGTCTGATTCGGGTCGTCTTGATTGACGCTCTTGGGGCACACCAACACAAAGGCAGCCTCTGCCGCTGCCTGTTGGGCAGCCTTGATCGAACGGCCCTTGCCCCGGCCCAAACACTGGCCCCGCAGCCACACCTCTGCTGTAAAGCGTTCCCGATCACCGTGGATCTGGCTCGTTTCTTCGACTTTATATTCCGGAAGTTCCTTGAATTTTCCCTGACTCCACTCCTGGAGCGCCGCTTTATAGTTTTGTCGGGCTGGATCCTGACGAATTTGCTCGGCCAGGGGCTTGAGATGAGTATTCAACCAGGGGCTGACATAGCTCAGGTCATGGGTACTCAGAAAGAGGGCACCCATGACGGCCTCCAGGGCATCTGCCTTGCGGCTGGTTGCTCCAGCCCGATCGCCTGCCGCACTAGCGGACATGAGCAAGTAGCGTTCCAGACCATAGGAACTGGCAATTTGGGAAAGCACGCGATCGCTCACCAACACCGACCGCAGGGCCGCCAGCTCTCCCACGGTGGAATTGGCATAAACCGTCGTTAAAAATTCAGCGCTCGCCAGGCGCACCACTGCATCTCCGACAAATTCCAAATGCTCGTAGTTGGCAGTCTGGGAGGCGGTTGGATGGGTGAGGGCTAGGTCCATCAACGTCCACTGGATATGCTGGGCATCATCCAAACCCAACTTTTGCACCAGCTTTTGAAGCTGTTTTTGTCGACGCGGATCAATCACGGAACCCTTCGGATGGCAGCTTTCCGATCATAGGTCATCATCTGGGACATCTGAGACATCGGATATCCGAGACATTACCTGCTCACCGAGGATCCAAGCGAGAGGGGAATCAAGCTAGAGGGCAGTTCAGCTAGAGGGCAGTCCGGCTAGAGGGCAATCAATGTCGCCCGAGGATCAATAAAAAAGTGGGTCGCGACTTTCTTGGCAAACTTCACCGGACGCTTTTCCGGTGCCACAAGGTGGGGAAACTGGACATAGCTCCAGAATTGACTCGTTTTTCCGGGCTGCGGGATCTCCAGCCCAAGACCTTCATAGTGCTGTCGATGAACAGTCGTCATCGTCTGTGGGAAAACGCCAACAAGCTTGGCCAAGACATCCGGGGGCAATGCGGCGATCGCCTGGGGGTCAAAAAAGGCATCAAAGCTCAGCAACAAAGCTTCAGCTCGTTGCACAGCACTGGGCTTCTCGGCAATCTTCTTCAGCCAATACATCCACTGGATGCGACGACGATAGGCTGTTTGCTGCTCCTCTTCCGAGTCCAAGGCAACAAGCTGCCACTTTGTACCAATTGCGATCGCTTCCTGACAATCAAAATCGCAGGGTCGGCCAACCGCCGCCCCGGGACCAGCGAACTCCGCATGGTGTGATTTACATAAAATCAAACCATTACGTCGTTGCGCACTTAGTGCTGTAAATGGGGAATCTTGGTACACGATTCTAATTTTGTTACCGCCAGAACGAACGGACCAACAACGTATGCTCCAACGCCCCTGATGCTTCTCACACGTGGACTCCTAACCACTTAAGCAGGGCAACCCACTTTAGATGTCTGGAGACGAAAAGAATTCGCGGAATCTACACGATCCAAACAGCCAATCTGAACAAACGATAAACTGCTGTTCGTATTATTCCCGTCGGCTCCGAAACGTAAGCACAATGACTCACGGGAGTAGATGTATCAATATTTACATGGAAAACCATAAATGGATTTCATCGTTTCAACAAAGGTGTATCTCCCCTCACGGGAACCACACCCTCGATCCTCAAGGGGCCAGAATCAAGCTTGAATTGCCCCCCGCAGCAAGACGAATTTAGGCATTCCATGGAACCGAGAAACTTGTCCTCTCGGACTGAACCCTAAGCGCTGATGGACGAAAGGAAGTTCAACAATTAGCTCAGAAATCAACCCGGAAATTGGCCCGGAAATTGGCCCAGAAACTAGCCTAGAACGATGATTTGAATTCATCATGAAAATTATGTAGAAAAGTTGGACATAAGCCGGGTTCTGTTCTCCAATCCCCCGTGACATTTCCAAGGAAATGACCCAGGCAATGAAGGGCAGTTATCTATCTAGGACAGGCGTTACCCCCTGCCTCCAGCGGTACTCCAAAACGGGACGGGAAAAAGACCAACCCTTGCCCCTGCGACCTTGCTCCCCACCGGGGTTTACCGAGCCAGCACCTCTCGATGCTGCTGGTGCGCTCTTACCGCACCTTTGCACCCTTGCCGCTGCCGTGAGGCAGGTAGGCGGTATGTTTCTGTGGCACTATCCTCACGGTCACCCGCACTGGGCGTTACCCAGCAAGTCTGGTCTTTTGGGAGCCCGGACTTTCCTCAGACCCAGTCAAATGTAACCATTTGCTGAATCCGTAACTACCTCGCCAACTTTTCTATTTTTTATTCTACTAAAGTTCGGTGCTAGACTCACGAATCTTGCATCCTTTCTAAGTGTTTGTACGGTTTTTATATCCAAAAGGAATTTAGCCTGCTCCGGAAAAACCCCGTATTTGTTTAAGCAATTGCAAAGTTCAGACGTCTTTGCAGGGGTTTTCACGGGGACTGTGCCGACCCCTTTCCCGGGTATCTAGGCGGTTTCTCGGGGATTCTTCAAAAATTGATGACATCTGACTGCTTGGCTTGCTGCCGCTGAAAGGCCCGTGCCAGCTTGATATCGTGATATTCATAGCGCTTATCCAGCCGTTCCCACACCAGGGACAAAGAAGCTGGCCCCGCCGTCAGAGCCTGGACAATTTCGTCATAGCTTTCTGACGTTAGCAATCCTTCTAGGCTAAGAATGCGCTCATGTTCAATCAGCAGAGCCAGGTGATTGAACACCGTATCGGGCTTAATCTGCCGGTGCTCAGAAATGTCCTGGGGGCTATAGCCTTCGTGGAATAGGGCCAGGGTCTGCAAATGGGTGTTCGTCACCTGGGGTCGGCGAGTTTTGGCCGGTGTGATGGGGGCAGTCGTCGTCTCGGGAGCAGTTGTAAAGCCCATATCCTCACAGTATTGGCGAATGGCGATGGTGAAGCGATCGCCATACTGCTCCAATTTATGGCTACCCACCCCGGAAATTTTGCCAAAGGCATTCAAGTCCTGGGGCCGTTGCTTCGCCATCAGACGCAAACTGGAATCTGAAAAGACAATATAGGGGGCCACGCCCTGTTCATCGGCAATTTGCTTGCGCAGCTTCCGTAGGCGCTCGAAGAGCTGTTCGATTTCAACGCGAGTGCCGCTCACCACTGGCTCATCCTCTTCGAGGCGCTTCGGAATCGCGACAAAGACGTCGCGCTGCTTACGCAGAACGGTCCAGCTAGCCTCGTTGAGTTGGAGGACGGGATAACCGTCTTGGGTTTCGGTGAGGAGATTTTGGTGCAGGAGCGATCGCCCCAACAATCGCCACTGGTCCGCCGTTTTATCTTTACCAATGCCGTGGGTCGAAAGCTCATCGTGACCCAGCTGCTTGACTCGCTGTTTTTTGGAGCCCCGCAACACATCAATAATGTGGGCCATACCAAAGCGCTCTTTGCAGCGGGCCACACAGGACAAAAACTTTTGTGCTTCGATCGTCCAGTCTTCTACCGGAGGGGGGTTGACACAGTTATCGCACTGGCCACAGTTTTCAGTGAAGCTTTCACCAAAGTAGCCCAGCTGGATCGTGCGGCGGCAGCTACTGCTTTCGGCATAGTCCACCACCTGGCGGAGCTGCTGGCGGGCAATACGCTGCTCTTGCTCTAGGGGGTCTCCAGTTTGGGGATCAACTTTTTGGTCGATAATCCACTCGATGCGTTTGATATCGCCGGGATTGAAAAACAACGTGCAGCGAGCCGGGTCGTTGTCCCGTCCGGCACGGCCCGATTCCTGGTAGTAGCCTTCGATGTTACGAGGCAGGTCGTAGTGAATCACAAACCGGACATCGGGTTTGTTGATGCCCATGCCAAAGGCGACGGTGGCGACCATGACTTGGACATCATCACGAATAAAGCGTCGCTGATTTTCAGCACGGATTTTGTCGCTGAGGCCCGCATGGTAAGGCAGGGCGGAGATGCCATTGAGCTTGAGCATCTCGGCGGTTTCTTCAACTCGCTTGCGGCTAAGACAATAGATGATGCCGGAACCGCCTTCCTGTTTGCGCACCAGTTTCAACAGGTCATTGACGGAGCCCCGTGCCTTAGGCACCACTTCGTAGTAGAGATTGGTGCGATTGAAACTGGAGACATTAATAAACGGGTCGCGCAGCTGGAGCTGTTGGCAAATGTCCTCGCGGACGCGCTCCGTCGCCGTCGCCGTCAGCGCGAGGCAGGGGGTGTAGGGATAGCGCTGACGGATTTGGGAGAGTTGGCGATACTCGGGACGGAAATCGTGGCCCCATTCGGAGAGACAGTGGGCTTCGTCGATGGCGAAGGCGGAGAGACCAAGGCTCTCGTTGATTTCGTCGAGGAAGGGCAGGAAGTTTTGGTTGAGCAGGCGCTCGGGGGCGACGTAGAGCAGCTTGATTTTGCCGTCGAGGAGGTCGTTTTGGCGCGATCGCGCCTCCACCCCGCTCAAACTGCTGTTCAAAAACGTTGCGGCAATGCCGTTGCGCTGCAGTTGCTCCACCTGATCCTGCATCAGCGCAATCAACGGCGACACCACCACCATCAGTCCGGGTTTGAGCAGGGCCGGAAGCTGAAAACACAGCGACTTGCCGCCCCCGGTGGGCATGATCACGAGGGAATCGCGATTGTCTAGCGCCGCCTGGATAATGTCCTTTTGGCCAGGGCGAAAGGTTTCGTAGCCGTAGAAATGCTTGAGGGCGGCTTCCAGATTGTCAAAGCCGGAGGGGAGGCTGGGGCGGTCGGATGCAGCGGAGGAGGTTGCAGCGGTGGCGATCGCAGGGTCAAGCATTGCGTGCGGGTTGTCTGAGATTGGATAATCCGGAGCAGTGGTCCGAAGTCAAGCGATCGACGGAGCGATCGACGGGTGAGTACTGCCTTTGCCTCAGTACTTTCTCTAGGTTAGACTGCACGCTGCTCTTTTCTAGTAATCCCGTACTCTTCGTTCACTAATCAACATCAATTCTGCTTTTCAGGAGTCTTTCGTCAATGGATTGGACCGACGCAGCCAAAGCCCGCCTCAAGGAGATCCCGTTTTTTGTCCGTCCTGCGGCCCGCAAGAAGATTGAGCGGTTTGCCAAGGAGGAGGGGATTACCCAAATTACGGAAGAGGTTTATGAGCGGATGAAGGCGCGGTTTGGTAGCGATCGCTAGTCCCTGGAATCCCTGTTCCAAAAGGTTAAGGTTAATGCTGCCTCGGATCGTCTTCAGGTGGATGCCAGCCTCCCCGAATCCATAGCCGACGGGCTTTGATGATCGCATTTTCATCGTGGTTGTCGTCGTTCATGTCGAGGCGTTGGAGGGTAGCTCGAGCAATATTACTAATGGCTATGATTCTCAGACCGTCTTTGCTCCAGGTGAAGTGCTGTCTCCACAAATGAATACGCGGATTGAACAGTGGAGTAATACTGTCGTTCTCTGGGTCAATACCGTTGGTGAAGTTGTAGCGGCGGGTGTTGCAGCGGTGGCAGGCTAGGGCCAAGTTGTTTAGGCCGTCTGAACCGCCTTTTGATTGTGGTTGGAGATGATCAACCGTGAAGCGGGAGGTGCTGGCTTCTTCTGAGGAGTGGCAGTATTCGCAGAGGAATTGGGCACGTTGTCGGAGCTGCTTGCGCAGTGAGGCGTTGATGCTCATGCTTCAGCGATGATGCGGGCATTGAGCAGGGTGAAGATTCGGTCGAGTTCCTGCAATCCTTTCAGCTCGGCTTCTTGCTCCTGTTCAAGTCTTTTCTCTTTATAGAGTTCGATCAGCTCTTCGAAGCGGAGTTGCAGCTCTTCAGTAAATTTAAACAGGCGGAGCCCTCGAACCGTTTGGATCGTTATCCCCTGATCAATCCAGGAGGAGGGTTGAACCATGAATTCGGCAACCATGGGGCACAAATAGGTTGAGGATATGGCTCAATTTTAGCTCAGCCCCTGAATCAGCAAGGGTCATTCCTAACAGCACAATTGCTCTGACCGGGGGCTTTCCGGAGCTGAAGCTGACCGTTGCAGAGATTCTGGCAGCCTAACCGGTCCGTGGAACCTATGCTGACCTGCTACTGTCAAAAGCAGTAGCCCTGAACTCTTGCTGCCCATGCGTCCTGCCACTGTTCTGTCCAAGGTTTTGCATCGCCGTCGTTTTGTTGCGATCGCCCTCACCAGCCTCTTCTGCGCCATTACCCTTGCCTTCAGCGCTCTGGGAACCAACGCGATCGCCCAAACCAGCATCGCCCAAA
>CALIJJ010000113.1 GCA_938017515.1 uncultured Pseudanabaenaceae cyanobacterium | reverse complement strand
AATTTGAGTCAGTTTGCAGCAGAACGTCACCTGCACCTAGGCTCCGATGTCAGGATTAAGTTTCAGCAGTTTGACAACGCCAGTCGCCCGCTAGATGGCTTTGCCTTTGACAATCTAGCGGTGACGTTTGGGGGGCAGCCTGGGGAAATGATTGGAGGCTCAAATGACGACAGGTTAATTGGTTCAGCAGACAATGACCAACTTGATGGACGAGGCGGTCAAGACATCCTGCGCGGATTGGCCGGTGATGATCGGCTCAGCGGTGGCAACGGAGATGATCGTCTTCTGGGGGGTGCTGGCAATGACATATTGCTTGGGGGAAATGGTCAGGACCAACTCTTTGGGGGAGAAGGTGACGACTGGCTGGATGGTCAGGGCGGGGACGATCACCTGTGGGGTGGGGCAGGGAGCGATACGTTTGTCCTTTCTGCTGTGGGGAAGAGTGCGATCGCAGATTTCGACCCCGGACAGGATTTACTCGCCCTGGAAAACGGACTCAGCTTTGGCCAGTTGGCCATCGTTCAGCAAGGCAATAACACTCATATTTCAACGTCAAATCATCAGCAATTGGCCACGTTGGAAGGCATCACCACACCGATTACGGCAACGAGTTTTGTGGCCACATCACGTTTGATTTAGCGCCTAGAATCGGGTGCTTTGGACGTTAGCGTTTGCCGTGGCACTGCTTAAACGGCGTGCCGCTGCCGCACCAGCAGGGCTCGCCGCGCTTGGGTTGGTGCGGCGGCAGCATATCACCCTCGACGTAGTACCAACGGGCTTGGCCCTCGGCGTCGGTCTCTTTGCGGAAGCGCGATCGCTCGTGCATTTGTCCCAGCTCGGGTCGGTCGTACACGGCCATGAATTCCACAATGCCTTTGCTGTCCTTAGGGGTGCCTTGCTTTTTCGCCAGGATTTCCAGGCGAGTCCAGCGAGTATTTTTGATGCTTTGAGCTAGCTGCAGCCGTTCACCCCGCTTGCGTTTGGAGGAGTGGAGAGTATCGAGCAAATAATCCACGTTGCCCTTGGCGAAGGCGCTGAAACGCGATCGCATCAAAGCCTCTGCGGTGGGGGCGATCGCTTTACCCGAGTGATACTGGCCACAGCAGTCAGCATAGTTGGCTTGGCTACCGCAGGGGCAAAGCTGATTCAACAACATGGGGACAAGACAGGAGGAATTAGACGTAAAAATTGACCATGATCATGACATGGTTACTGACTCTAGAATAGCTTTGTTCCCCTACAGTTTATGCAGTGCAGCAGCCATGGCCGGTGAAACAGACCTAGACACATTATTGCGATCGATGCAGCCGGAGCTGCAACCCGGAGAATTCGTATTTTGCACATTGCCAGACGAGGCGCGGGACCTGCGGTTGGCTTGGCAGATGTGCGCGGAATTTGAGCCAATTGGGCAATTTCGGGAGGCAGAAGGCTTAACAGTGATTGTGGCGCGATCGCAAGCCGATGAGGCCCAACTTCACTACACCAGCATTTTCTCAATGATTACGCTAACGGTGCATTCCAGCCTGGATGCGGTGGGCTTCTTGGCCAGAATTACAGCTGAGTTGGCCGCGCATCAGATCAGTGTTAACGCCATCTCAGCCTACTATCACGACCATTTGTTTGTGCCACGCGATCGCGCCCAAAACGCGCTGGAGATTTTGCAGGCGATCGCAGGACAGGCTTCTGCATGAGCCGGTTGCATGAGCCGGTTCATCGAGCCAACAAGAGCAATGCAGACACTTAGTTGAGGCTGCAGCAGAACTTGGTGAACCCCGGAAATTCCAGCTGATATTGCTGAGCAAAGAAATCAGCATGGTACGTCTGATAGGGCTTGAACCCAACGGATTCGTAGGTGTGCTGAGCACGGTCATTGCCGTTGATCACCATGATGCCTGCGTGGGAGTAGGGCAGGGCGCGAGCTTCATCCAGAATCATTTGCACCAGCGTTTTGCCCAGACCCCGACCTCTGGCTTCGGGTAAAACAGCGACGGTTTCGATAATGAAGGGGGCTTGGGGCTTGAGGAAAATAGGCTTGGGATCATGGCCCCAGAATTGCTGGTAGCGATCGCGAAATGCTTCCGTGGTCTCGGTTGACCAGCCGAGATGAGCAGCCAGGGCATCGAGTCGCTCCAGGTTGAGCGGCCGATAGTCTTCACCGCCTGGAACGTAGCCCGCTGCTGCTGCAACGGGCTTACCATCCTCTTCGAGCACCCAAAAATCTTCGGCATTCCCCCAGTTACCGGCCTCGGCCTTGAGCATTGCTTCAACAAAGGCTAGCGCTGGGGTTTCGGTACCTTGCACAATCTCATCCCAGAAGCTCTGATTCAACGGCGGTAGGGAGGCTTCGTACTCAACACGGGCGAGCAGAGGAATGTCGGAAGCATTGGCTTTGCGAAGGTTCAGCATAGTTCAAAAGAAAGATACAATCTGTATGTATCTAATATGAGGCGATCAATCGAGATTGTCAAGATACATTCTGTCTGTATGTTTATTTTTTCGATATGCCAGCCAAGCTCACCAAAGCCGAACAAACCCGTCGCACCCGTCGCGCTATTCTCGATCGCGCCCGCCAACTCTTTGCGGAGAAGGGGTATGCGGCCACGGGGACGGAGGAAATTATTAGCGAGTTAGGAATTACGCGGGGAGCGTTGTACCACCAATTCAAAGGGAAGCAGGCGGTATTTGAGGCAGTGGTGGAAGAAGCCTATGGCGAAATCACGGCCTACATCGGGGCTCAGGTTGAGCCGCTGGAGGATACCTGGGAGCAGTTGGTGCTGGGATCTCAGGCATTTTTGAAAGTGGCGCAGCAGGAGGATTTGCGGCGCATTGTCTTTATTGAGGCTCCGGCAGTGTTGGCAGCGGAAACGTTGGTGACGTTTGACCAGTACGGGTTTGGGCTGTTGCGGGAATCGATTCAGACTGCGGTGGATAAGGGGCAGCTGGATGTGGTAGATGCGGAGGGGTTTTCGCATCTGGTGAATGGGGCGTTGAATGAGTTGGCGGCTTGGGTGGCGCAGTCGGAGGAAGCAGAGCGGCTGGAGACGGCTCAGGCGTTGGCCAAGGATTTGCTGGAGAAGCATCGAGTCTGAAAGTCTGCTGGAGAACAGGTCATGAAGCCCGGTCTAAAATCGGTGTGACTGTTCTCTACGCCCTACATGATTATCTCCAGAATCATTCAACACTAGGCGTAAACAGTCAGACTCTTTCATACTATTCAACGACGCCTAAGAACCCTCTTTCCTAAATAGGAAAGAGGGTTCTTGTAAAGAGAAAGAAGGGCATGGAATATGTGTCAAGATGCACGTCTCATAGCTTAATAGATAGCATTAATGATAACGAGATCAGAGATCTCGTTACGATAAAGAGTCAGGGCAAGAATATGGAATTTCTTAAAAAAGTGCTCAGAGCCTTTCTCAGAATGTGGCCAATATTTGAATTATATGAGCTGTTTTCTTACCTAAAACACAAAAACACCATCGACTATGCAGTTAAGAATAATCAGCTAAAACTCAATCTTGGAAGTGGAGGAGAGGAACCGCTAGAGGGTTGGCTAGACATCGATATGCAAGTTGGTGCCAACATTCTGACAATGAGATTACCTGAAGGGTTAAAAAGATTTAGCAACAATTCTGTTTGTCACATTTATACCTCCCATTTTTTAGAGCATCTTGACTATCCTCAATCGGCTCTAACCTTTATCCAAGAATGTCATCGCATTTTGCAACCAGGAGGTTATCTAAGAATTGTTGTACCGGGCATAGAAAAGATCATCAGAGCATATGTGGAGGATGATCAAGAGTTCTTTCGGGTTCAGGAACAATTCCATCCGTCGTGGTGTCATAGCAAGCTCGACCACCTCATGTATGCACTACAGCAGGATGGAGAACATCAGTATGGTTATGATTTCGAGACGTTAAAGAATCTGCTGATACAGGCTGGATTCCAACACATTACCCAAAGTGATTATCGACAGAGCCAGGTCGAAGTGCTCAATATCGACTATCGGAGTTTGGTTGATAATCGGGGTGAATATCTTTCTCTTTACGTCGATGCTAGCAAAATACCTCAGAGTCAGCAGAGTTAATGGAGAATCAGTCACAAACATGGGCCACGATTCGCCTATAGACGTTGATATATCGAGAGGTCAGAGCGTAGTCATGCTGTCACTCAAGCATTCTGTTAAACCGCAGCAGTAGAAGGCAGGCGATCGCCAACCCTATAGCTGCTCCAGCCATTGCGGCCATTGTTCTGACTTCAGAATGATTTCCGCTAGGGCTTCATAGCCTTTTGCTCTGGGGTGGGCACCGTCGTTGGCGATCGCTTCTTCCATCCAAATGGAATTTTCGAGCAGGGCTTGGCAGGTTTTGATGTGGGGAATGGTGAGGGTGTTGCAGAGGTCTGCAATTTGCAGGTTGAGCTGGGCGAGTCTTTGGTTGGCTGCGGGGTCGTCTGCGATCGGTGGTGATTCGACCATCAGGACGAAGCCGAGGTTCTGGGCTTGGCTGAGGATGGCTTGGGCGTAGGTGAGGCTGTCGGTGGGGCTGACTCTGGGTTGGCCGGTGTTGTCGTCGAGGTTGACGTCGTTGGCGCCGAAGGAGAAGACGAGGCCAGCGGTTTCGGCTAGGCGGCATTGAACTTCTTGCTGCCAGCGTTGGTGGATCAGTTGGGTGGTGTCACCTCGGATGCCGAGGTTGTAGCAGGTGAGGGGCTTGCCTTTGCTCATCGCCTGGGCACAGACACGTCCAACCCAGCCGAGGCTGGTGGGGTCGCCAGTGCCGTTGGTGAAGGAATC
>CALIJJ010000112.1 GCA_938017515.1 uncultured Pseudanabaenaceae cyanobacterium | reverse complement strand
TGGCTTTGTGCCGATTCGCAAGCCGGGTAAGCTGCCTGCGGCAGTCCATGCGGTGGAGTATGAGCTGGAATACGGTAGCGATCGCATCGAAATGCACCGGGATGCCTTTTCAACCGGAAGTCGAGTGTTGATCATTGATGACCTGTTGGCCACGGGCGGAACCGCAGCGGCGGCGGCGAAGCTGATTGCCCAAACGGATGCAGAACTCGTCGGCATGGCCTTTGTGATCGAGTTGGCGGCTTTGGAAGGTCGCAAAAAGTTGCCGGATGTCCCGATGATTACGCTGGTGGACTATTAGAGGGAAAGTCAGGGGAATGCCCAAATCCTGGCTCATATTTTTGGGGCGTTTCAAAAACTGAAACTCAGTGGGGATGGGGCGATCGCCGTGACAATCTAACACCATGACGGCCCAGGGCATTCCTAAGCTGACCGGTCCAGTTTCTAAACTGGCAGGCTTGCTTAGACCGAAAATGACACTCACGCCGTCGTAGAAAAAGACACCTCCGTCTTTCCTGTCCCGATTGCTTGCTCTTTGTTCTGCGTTGACCCCATCTCCACGACCGTTCCTATGAAACCTCTCCTTCTTGTTTCTGCTAGCCTTGCCGTCACCTCCACTCTTGCTGTGGGACTTGTGGCTGGATTGGCGACTGCCAATCAGACGCAGCAGAGCCAGAATCGACAGGTTCTAAATCAACAGGTTCTAAATCAACAGGCGCAAAACGGGAGCCGCATTCAGTGGCGATCGCCCCAGCGAAGCTTCCGCCCCGTTCTCCGTCCCGCAATTCAGCCTCCTGTCCAAAATCTCTCCACCCTGTACACGGCCATGGAAACCGCAGCAGAATCCGTAGAGGAGAAGCCGGTGAGTGGTCTGTTCGTGCAGGGTGAGGGGGAAGAGGCACGAGCATTTCCGCTGAAGCATACGGATGTGGTGGCTGAGGTCCAGGGCAATGTGTCGCGGGTGGAAGTGACCCAGACGTTCGAGAATCCCTACGATGAGCCCCTGGAGGCGGTGTATGTCTTCCCGTTGCCCGATGAGGCGGCGGTGGATGACATGGAGATTCGCATTGGCGATCGCGTCATCAAAGGTGACATCAAACGCCGTGAAGAGGCCCAGGAAATCTACGACCAAGCTGTGGCCGAGGGCCGCACTGCTGGGTTGCTGGAGCAAGAGCGGGCCAATATCTTTACGCAGTCCCTGGCCAACATCAAACCGGGCGAATCCATCGACGTGACGATTCGCTATACGGAATCGCTCAAGTTTGAGGGCAACAGCTATGAGTTTGTCTTCCCCATGGTCGTTGGGCCGAGATATATTCCGGGCGATCGCATTGACCCCAAGGATCGGAGCAACAAAGACACCGACCAAGTGCCCGATGCCTCCCGCATTACCCCCCCGGTGCTCAGGCCTGGGCAGCGTTCCGGCCATGACATCAATGTCACCGTCACTATCGACGCGGGTGTACCCCTCAAAGCCGTGGAATCCACCTCCCACAAAATTAAAATGAGTGACGTGGGCGGCAAAATGCAGGTGCAACTCGCGGGGGGAGACACGATTCCCAACAAGGATTTAGTCTTGCGCTACAACGTCAAAGGTCGCGAGACACAAACAACAGTTCTAAGCCAGCGAGACGATCGCGGTGGTCACTTCGCTCTCTACCTGGTTCCGGCGGTGGACTATCGCGCCGATGAGATTGTCCCCAAGGATGTGGTCTTTTTGATGGATACGTCGGGGTCCCAGCGGGGTGAGCCGTTGGCCCAGTCCAAGGCGTTGATGCGTCGGTTTATCAATGGTTTGAACCCCAACGACACGTTTACGATCATTGACTTTGCCAATACGGCAACGAAGCTGTCGGAGAAGCCTCTGGCTAATACGATCGCCAATCGCAAGCGGGCTCTGCAATACATCGAACGGCTGCAAGCCAACGGTGGTACGGAGCTGATGAATGGTCTGAATGAAGTCCTGAGCTATCCCAAGGCTCGGGAGGGTCGGCTGCGCAGTGTTGTACTGCTAACCGATGGTTATGTGGGCAATGACCAGGAGGCGATCGCCCGTATCCAAAAGGGTCTTGAACCGGGTAACCGTCTCTACAGTTTCGGTGTTGGCAGCTCCACCAATCGCTTCTTGCTCAACCGCTTGGCGGAAGTCGGTCGTGGCACGGTCCAGGTAGTGCGCCAGGATGAAGATACCCAGCCCGTGGTGGACAAGTTCTTTAAGCAGATCAATCGCCCGGTGTTGACCGATGTGCAGGTGGAATGGCTGGGGCGAGGCGCAGACCCGGTGCTCTATCCCAAGCAGGCTCCCGATTTGTTCGATCAGCAACCGCTCGTGTTGTTTGGCCGCAAGGAAGATGCCAAGGCGGGCCGGGTGAAGGTGACGGGGCGGTTGGCGAACGGTCAGCGCTATGAGGAAATCATGGAGGTGGACTTTGACGACAGCAACAACCCCGCCATCGGTCAGCTCTGGGGCCGCGCTCGCATCAAGGATTTGATGAATGGTATGTACGGCGGTGAGACGACTGAGGGCGTTGAGGCAGTGACCAACACCTCTTTAGCCTATCGGTTGCTGTCGAAGTACACGGCGTTTGTGGCGGTGAGTGAAGAGGTGCGCGTGGACCCCGATGGCACGCGGCGCACGGTGCAAGTGCCGGTGGAGCTGCCGGAGGGTGTGAGTTACGAGGGCATCTTTGGGGATGATCAAGCGGCGGGCTTTGCGAATGCTGCCGGGAATATGAGGACTTCGGCGCGGCTGATGGCTCCGTCTCAGATGATGGGTCAGCCTAGGGTCTTTGGCGGCAATGCGTCTTTGCCGAAGCGTCCGCCGGTCGCCCCTTTGCCTGTGGTTAAGCCGGTACCGACGGCAGCGGATCGTGCGGCGGAGCCAGAGGTTGCTGAATTAGCAATTGTTTCGAAGGTGACGGTGGCGCGGGCTGAGGGCTTGGATGCGGGGGCGATCGCCTCCCTGGAGAAGCATCTGAAATCGCTGAAGCTCTCGGGTAATGCGGCGGGTGAGCTGGTGTTTGAGCTGCGCGTGCGTCGCGGTCGGGTGCAGCTTGTGGCGTTGGATGAGGCGGGGTCGAGTGTGGGCGATGCGCAGGCGGTAAACCTAGTTCGAGAGACCCTCAAGCGCTGGCGACCCGATGCGGGGCTGACAGCTAAGGTACGCCTAGTACTGCAGGTGCAGTAGGTGCCGATGTTCCCCATTTAATCTGTCCAGAAGGCAGTGTTTACGGGGGCTTTCCTGTTCTCTTTTTTTGCCACAGCAACAAGCAGTTGCTGTGGCTTTTTATCGCGATTCTTTGAGATTGCCACCCCTGCCCATTGGCTTGGCCATGGAGAATGGAACCCAAGCCTATTTCCTGATTTCCTCAAAATAGAATCTCCTTGCTCATCCGTAGTTAATGAATGAAACGTTGTTGGTTTCTCTCGATTTACTATTTCTATTCTGAAATAAAGGACAAAATTCGATAAGAAAAAGAACCTGTAAACTCAATTTTGCTTTACTTAAAGACTTTATCAATCCTGCATACTATCCCCATATATCAGGGGGTTTATAGCTTTTTAACTACCACGAAAAGTAAGTGAGTCAGAGTGCACTCAAAACTCAAGGTTTAGAGGGTATTTCTCATGGAAATTCAGGCGTTTGATAGTTTGCTCGAACAATCTTCTCCCGCATCATTGAGCTTAGAAGATTCGTTTCAGCAGCTTCCCAGTGACGTTCGCGATCAGATTTCAGCCCGTTCTAAAACACTCTCTTTTATGGGGGGAATGCTTGCTTCTCGCAGTATCCAAAGCTCTGCTGACCTACAGAAGCTAACGGCCAATGCACTGCCCCTAGCATCGACGGCAAAAATTCGATTTCCATTTCGTCCCATCATTGGTACGCCCCAGGGAGACTTTTTACTGGGGACCAACGCCTCTGACTTCATTTTTGGTTTAGCAGGGAACGACATCATTCTGGCCCAGGATGGCAACGACTATATTTTCAGTGGCAGCGGCGATGATGTTGCCTTTGGTGGCCGTGGCAACGACACCTTTTTTCAAGGACGCGGCAACGCCTATGTCGATGGCCGTGGCAACGACTTTCTAATTGGTTCTGAGGGCTTTGATACTGCCGATTACAGTCAGCTAGGGCAAGCCATCACCCTCAAGCCGGAAGGCACGATTGTGAAGGGGGCTGCCGGAACCGATACCCTCTTCCAGGTGGAATCCATTGTTGGTGCTCAGGGGCAGGCCAATGCCATTGATGCAGCCACGGCAGGAGACTTCGCTTCGATCGATGTGGATTTGGGGAGCGATCGCCTCACGGTTAACGGCATTCCAGGGCTGGGCAGCCTCAATCTCACCGTCAAGAACTTTGTCAACGTCACTGGCACCCAGCAAAGCGACACTATTACCGGCGACGAGCAGGACAATACCTTCTTCGGCAGTCGTGGTGATGATTCCTTCGATGGTGGCAAGGGCTCTGATACCGTCGATTACAGCAAGCTAGGACAGGGCGTCACGCTCAAATCCCAGGGCGTGATTAGCAAGGGATCTGCCGGAACCGATCAGATTCAAAATATCGACACGATCGTTGGCGCAACCGGTAAAACCAACACCATTGATGGTCGTTTTCCTGGCAGTGGCCCCGTTTCCTTTGATATCAACCTGTCAGCCAATCGCCTGACGACTAAAGGGATTCCGGTTGTGGGCGATGTTGAATTTACCGTCGAGAACTTCAGCCAGGTCTTTGGTACCGGCAACGATGACTCCATTACCGGCGATAACCAGCGCAACCGCCTCTTTGGCAGCACTGGCAATGACAACCTCTCCGGCTTAGGCGGCAATGATGTCATGCGTGGGGGCAGCGGCAATGATGTCCTCAACGGCGGCGCAGGTCGCGATAACCTCGGCGGTGGTACCGGCAACGATATCGTTAAGGGCGGCTTTGACAATGATGTTCTGAACGGTACCGCTGGCGGACGCAATGCCGGACGCAATGAAGTGGATACGCTGACCGGTGGCTTTGCCTTTGCCTTTGCAAAATCCAGTGACATACTGACTTCCGCGCTGAAGCAAAGCAGCATCTCCGGTTTCCGGGATTTTGAGCAGCTCAACGTGCTCCAGAAGACCGCTGCTCCGGCCGCATCATCATCTCTCACTGTTCAGGGGGATTCACGCTTGATTCCAACCTTCCTGGACAGGGACACATTTGTCCTAGGAAATTCCAGCAATGCCTTTTATCTGGGAGACACAGCCTTTGGTCTGAGCGACTATGCTCGCATCACGGACTTCCAATCCGGTGTTGATACCATTCAACTCAATGGTGGTTTGGATGATTATCTTCTGCTCGGGTCGTCGTTGATCTTCCGCAATAATGGTTCCAAGGGATTGGATTCGAAGGATGATCTCATCGGTGTTGTTGAGGGAACTGGCTTTAATCTGTCGGGCACAGATTTCCGCTTTGTGGCTTAAACAATTTGTGGCTTAAACAAGATGCCGCCGAAGCGGTTTGTGGTTTGAATGCGACTTAGCGCGACTTCGTGCTAAGTCGCTGGGGCAAGCTTGGATTGAGGGCGGTGTGGAGGGTCGCATTCGCTTTTGCCTAAGCTTGCCCTTTGTTTGTTGGGTGAGATTTTTGTGCAGCGTTTTTGGGTTGGGGGACAGATTGGGTTGGGGCACAGATATTGTGTTTGTTAGGAGTCACCTAGAGCCTGCCCCATCTGGGTGGGATTTTTCTGCGCGATCGCAGTGGTCGAATGCTCCGCTCCCCAGCCTTTCTCATAGCCCCTATCATGGCCCTTCTCATAGTCTTTCCCTATAGATTGATAGGGCCACCGTCCCGAGGAACTCAACAAAATGCGGACTTATCGCCAGAATGTGCTGTAGCCATCATTTCTATCTGCCAGTCAGCCTTTTATGATGAGGACATCTATGATGAGGAAAGAACTCCCGCTCAGCCTTGTTTGCCTTAGGCCAGTCTGTGAAGGGGAGACGCTCTCCTCGGTCAATCAAGGCTAAAGCTTTAGAGTCATCGACCCTCAAGCAATCGGCCCCAGGGCAATCATCCACAGACTCACTATCAAAAGAAACAATGCATCTACTGATTCCGGCAGCGGGCATGGGCAAACGTATGGGAGCCGATCGCAACAAGCTCCTCCTGACACTGCTGGATCAGCCTATTTTGTCCTGGACACTCCTGGCCGCTGAAGCTGCCAAAACCATTGAGTGGATTGGCATTATCAGTCAACCCAGCGACTGGCCCATGATTAAGGAGTTATTGGCCACCGCCAGTTTTTCCAAACCGATTGAACTGATTCAGGGCGGTGACACGCGTCAAGAGTCTGTCTCCAATGGCCTGAATGGTCTACCCGCTGACGCGACTCAGGTTCTGATCCATGATGGCGCCCGGTGTTTGGCGACCTCAGAACTGTTCGATCGCTGTACCGAGGCGCTGCAAACCTGTGATGGATTTATTGCGGCGGTGCCGGTTAAGGACACGATTAAGGTTGTGGGTGAAGACCAACTGATTGAATCCACACCCGATCGAGATAACCTCTGGGCCGCCCAGACTCCCCAGGGCTTCACCGTCGAAAAGCTAAAAGAGTGCCATCGGGCGGGCAAAGCGCAAAATGTTTCTGTTACGGATGATGCGGCGTTATTTGAGTATTTTGGCCTGCCCGTACAAATTGTTTTGGGAGAAGAAACCAACTTGAAAGTGACGACACCTGTGGATTTGGCGATCGCCGAATTCATCCTGCGTCAACGCCTCGATTAAGGCTTTCTGAGCAAGGTTGTTTGGAGCAAGGTTGTTTGGAGCGAAGTGGTTTGAACGAAGTGGTTTGAACGAAGTTTTTCTATTGGCTGAGTCCCTTTTGGATGGGGCGATCGCTCCCAACAGCCTCTGGATTGCTCCATCTACCAACATAGGTCATGGCTAAAACCGTGACGGCTCCCAGCGTGCACACGAGTAATGCAATGCCAAGGCGGCGAGCGGGAGGGGCAAGCGGTTCTTTGACCGGCGTTGACAGTACTTTGGAATCGCCTGGCTGGAGATCGCCCAGTTGGAGATCGGTCGATTGGGCCATTGAAGACCGCTGGGATTGAGGCAGAAGTGAAAGCTGACGTGAGGGCAGTGCCTTGACCCGCCTGGCCGGATTCTGAGCTGGATTCAGTCGCTTCCCCACTGGAGCGCCGGTTGGAATGACCTTGCTCGGCAGTTCGTGGATGGCCATACTCGGAAGTCCATTGCCCATCAAATCCGAGACGGTTCGCTTTGTCGAGGCCCGAGGTTTCGACTGCACGGTTTTGAAGGCGCGATTGAGCCACTGCTGATTAAAAATCTCTCCATACAGCCGATTTCCCAACACCAGTGTGCCTTGGTGGGTACGGATTAGGCCCGTTTGCACTAAGCGTCGTTGCACGGCGGTTGGCGGCTCGCTCGCCAGCTGTTCCCCCTGAAAAATCCGCTGGTATAACGTCAGTAGCTGAACACTGCGCGTGTCTTCCAAGATGCTGCGACAGATGTTGCGCACATGCTTGAGTAGCTCGGGATCGGTACAGCGATCGATACACTGCTCTCGGATGAATGAGTCGAGCCATTCTCCGGTGGGTTGTCGGTCGGGATTTTGGGTTTGAGGACGATTGCTTGGGCCACCTTGGGGCGATCGCAAGACCAGTTCAAATAGCCGATAGGACAAAAACGGTTGCCCCTCAGTCCAATCCATCACCCGTTGGCTAATGGCTTCGGGATCGAGGAACCACTGCCCGAGTCGGGCCTCAAATTCAAAGTCTTGAGCAATTTGGCTGGTGAGGTAGCCGGAACGCTGACGCATTTTTCCTGGGGAGGGGGAATCCAGAGGGATGACAAACGGGAGAAAAAACGTTGAGGGAGCTGGTGTGCGAGCGGTGTGCGAGGTGCTGCTCCCTAGCAATGGAGAACACTCAATCAATGGAGAACACTCGGTCAAGAACACCAGAATGAAACGCAATCAGACCCAAGAAAGCACTAGACTGGCCAGACTCCAGATGGTTCGGTGCGTTGACAACAGCATTCTGATGCCAAACGACCGAGGAGCAGCCCTTCTTGATGCGGCGATATGGCTTGCGCAGAATAATAGATGCCGTGCAAATCCCAGAGAGAATTGCCCAAAGTTGATTGACCCAAACCCTTAGCTGCTGCCTGCCAGACCCTTAGACGCTGTCCGTTAGACGTTGCCTAATTTACTCATTATAAATGGTCGGTCCGTATCGCAATCAGAGGTTTATCCCTTGCAGGGTGTCACCCCCTTAGTGTCTCTGAAGAATGGAAACTCTCGGCGCTTAAAGCAAAAAATTTAATTCCCCTTCACATCAAAAATTCACTTTGAAAAAACGACGGGAACGCTAAAGCTAACCCACTGTCCTCATGGCCCGGTCCAAGGCTCGGTCTGTTGCTCAGTCATCGCCGCTGGTTCAGCGTCTGGCCCCATTCGTCTGGTCCCATTCGTTTGGTCGCCTTGAGGACAGGGTGAAGCCTACTGTTTACTCAGGTCATCGTGAAAGCGTTTTTTGTGTTCGGTGCAAGTCTGACGGGCTTGCTTGTTTCTGCTGCGGTTGCGTCAGCCCAGCCTAAACCTGTTCTCCAGGATGCGTCTGAAGCGGTCTCCCAGGCGGCGACTCGGACTGCGACTCAGGCGGCGGTTCAGGCCGCAGTCGAAACCGCGATCGCCAACTTGCCACAGAACCTACCTGTGAATTGGTACGCCGTCTTACCCGATTGCCCCTGTAATGCTGCCGCTGCCGAGGTCTCCCCGACCTGGGAGCAGGGACCAGAAGCCTGCGCTGCCTTTTTCCACCCCGGTGCAGCCCTTGGGTTTCGCTCCGCCCAAACCTATGAATCGTTGCCCGGTACAGCCCATGGTCAGCAATGCTGCTACGACGCCAAGGGACAACTGATCAACCAAGGTCCTGGCGCCGGGACGCCGGATGTTTGGTCGCCCGTGAGCCATGTCCTCGAGCACCAAGTGGAGGATGTGTTGCCTTGGCTTAACCTGGGCTGGCAGGTCTATAACCTGGCTTGGGTGCCGAACCAGGGTCAAGCCTGCTCTCAGAACGATGGCAATGCTGGAGCAACCGTCGCCGTTCCGCAGACGCCAGGGAACGTGTCTTCGTCGTTGTCCCAGGAAGAAACTCAGAGGCAGCAATTGCATCAGACACATCCTTAAGTTCAGGCAGGTCTTTAAGTTCAGGCAGCTCCTTAATTGTTGTGCGACAGGT
>CALIJJ010000111.1 GCA_938017515.1 uncultured Pseudanabaenaceae cyanobacterium | reverse complement strand
GGTGATCTTGCCAGAAGCTTTTTTCTCTGCTTAAAGCCCATGAACCTCGAAACTTGAAATCTCATAGATTCTCTAAATCCACATCAATTCCCTGCTGCCGAAGCCGCTCCCACAAAGCCTGAGTACGCCGTTCCGCCTCATCAGCCCGCTGCTCTTGCTCATCAGCCCGCTGCCGCTCTTGCAACTTCTCCTGCCGCTCCCGTTCCTCCGGCGTCAGCAACCAATCGTCTTCCCCATCAAACCAGCGCAGCCAAGCGCGATTGATGTTCCGATACTCGCCCTGCCAAAGCCCTAGACCAATGCCCAAATCCTCAATCCACAAACGAGGATTGACCGCATCGACCGACTGCCGCTCATACCGCCCATCCACCAGCTGAAAGAACCAAAGCTCCTGACTCCGGCGGTCAAACACGATGTAGTTCGGCACGCGCAGAATGTCCTGATAAACCACCCACTTATCCGGTGGACTGACGGTTTGAGCAGAGCCCCCATTTGCGGCTTCCGACGCAGCCAGGTAGTGATCAATTTCTGGCGCTGGCTCCGTTTCCGGATCAGGATCATTCTCACGGCGAAAGAATGGACCCAAATCCTGCTGAGCTGTGCCTGGAGACAGCAATTCAATGATGAGACTGGGATTCGTCTCCTTCTCATCCCAAGCCACATAGCTATCCCGCAAGTCGGTACCGTCGTACAGCAGGGGCACACCCACCGCCAGAAACCAATCCGGGCGCTTGTGCCAGAGCCGGTGCTCGGGGTCGTAATAAAGATTGAGGTCCGTGCCTGTAAAACGCTCCTGGGCACCGTATTGGGTGAGCTGAAGGGTCAGGCTAAGCAGCTCAGGCTGAAGGTCGTGGAAAACGTCAGGCAAGCCGGGTTCCCTCGGAAATTGACTGGGGAGGTCATACATCGGTGCCCGCTGGGATTTGGTTTTATCAGCAGGCGTGGAATGGGACGCGGAGGTGAGCTGCTGCATGGGGCAACACCAAGTGCGGATTAAGTTCTATTGTACTGTCTCAAACTGCTTGCATCCCCCTGCCCAACCTGTAGCGCAACCGTTGCTCCTACGCCGATGCCGCGATCATCCGCTTAAACTCGTCATCCCCATGCAGCGTCGCTAAATCCCCATCCTGGGTCGCCATCTTGCGGTAATCAGCATTGAGGGCGATCGCCTTCTCCAGGCTCTCCAGCGCCAACGTCGGCATGCCCCGCAGCGCATAACAACAAGCCTTGTCATACCAAGGCGCATGCTTATCTTCCTTGATCACCAGCGCCTGGTCGAAGCTCGCAATCGCCTCGTCATAGCGCTTCGACATCGCCAGCGCCAAACCGCGACTGTGCCAAATATCGTGGGATTCAGAATTCAGCGCCAATGCCTTGTCAAAACTAGCGATGGCTTCGTCGAGACGACCCAGACAGCCCAAGGAACTGCCGCGATTGTCCCAGGCTTCTGCGTTGGTCGGCATGAACGTGAGGGCGCGATCGTAGGCCGCGATCGCCGTTTCATATTCACCCAGACTAGAGAAGCGATCGCCCAACTTCCACAGAAACAAATCCGCACTGAACTCCGGATCATCCCCGCTGACCAGGGTCTCGGCCACAGCCTCAGCCTGTTGAAGATAGGCCAACTGCTCCCCCGCCAGACACTGCTTCGACTCATAGAAGAGGGCCGTGAATTTGGCGAGTCCTTCTAGTTCATCCTCAGGGCGCAAGCAAGTCTGCACCGCCAGATCGACGGTTTCTTCATCCCAACCCAGGGATTCAGAGAGAAGACCATAGGGGACCGTTTTACGATTGAGCAGGAGGTGGCCAAAGACAACGACGGGCTCAATCTGCTGCAAGAACCGACGGATTTCATCATCCAGCAACGCATGCTCCGCCAGCGGAAACTCAGACAGCAGTGCCTTAAAGGGCTCCTGTACAATGCCCCCTTGGCCGAAGTAATGGCCCTCCAGCAGCAGCGTCCGAAACTCTTGCTCCGCCTCGGGATGGCGACTCAGTAGTAAGTAGTATAAATATTCTGCCCGTCCCCGCTGCCAGATGGGATTCTGATACTTCTGTCGGGGAGAGGCCTCGGAGGGGACGGCCTCATTGGAGCGGGCGAGGAAATAATCGGCAAGCTGTTCCTGGACTTTGAAAAACAGCTTCTCGTCGGTTTCCAGAAAAGACTGACGAAAGACATTACGCGCCACGTCATCGAGTCGCCAGCAGCCCTGGACCTTTTCCACAAAGGGTTGCTGAACGAGCCATTCAAAACCATTGCATTCCGCTTCCACCGCCAGGGCAAAGTTGGCATCCTGGGCTAGCAGCAGATAGTCAATCAAATCCTGGGTAAAACTGCGGCAGCAGGCAGCCAAACCAACCAAATAGCGTTGGATGAGGCTCAGCTCCTGATGCATTAAGTCGGCGAGATCCTCAGGGATAGCCGTGGCTGAAATCGCAGGACCGGCTCCGTTTTGGGTTCCATTACTGGCACCGTTCCCATTGTTCTGGCCATTATTTTGGCCATTATTTTGTTGGCCATTGTTATGGCCGTTATTGCTATCCGCATCCGTCTCCGGGGTCGATGTTGCGATCGCAGAGGTGGCGCTGGACTGAGCCTGAGCCAGCGACACCCGATGCCGGGCCATTTGATGAAGTCCGTAGGGACGCCCTTCGGTCAGAGCCAAGACTTGTTCCGCAGAGGCGCTGGCCCACAGTTCACTGGGCTGGCCATTGCGGGATTCATCTAGGGTGGTGCGTTGCAGATAGGTCTGGGTCTCTGCGAGATCAAAGGTTTCTAGCTCCTGGTCTGTCAGACCAGGGGAGACGTCTGCTCCTTTGGCCATGAGCTGTTTCCAGCCTGGCTGGGCGATCAAACGACTGCGAC
This sequence comes from uncultured Pseudanabaenaceae cyanobacterium, assembly GCA_938017515.1. Classification (GTDB taxonomy): domain Bacteria; phylum Cyanobacteriota; class Cyanobacteriia; order PCC-9006; family JAAUQQ01; genus JAAUOP01. The sequence goes on along the minus strand of CALIJJ010000111.1, from coordinate 18,625 downwards.
TCGCGATCACAAGACGAACGCCAGAGCCGAGGAGAATCTCCTGGGGCAGCAGCATATGCCACAACCAACTATCGACGGCTAGGGCTGCTTTTTCATAGGTGTCAAAAATAAGCACGACGGGCTGACGCTTGGCCCGCTTTTGCAGTGCCTCGGCGAAGGCCTGGGTTAAAATCCGCAGCGGTTCTAGTAGCAGGGTTTGTAGCGATTGATCATGCTGGGTTGACCGGTGCTGTTGCAGCACTTGCATGATCTGTTCCTGCTCTGCGGCCTCGGCCACCGCCGCCGCAGTGGACTGCTCTGCAGGCGCTTGCAAAGGCGTTTGACGACCCAAGCCCGCTAGGGCTCGGTAGGCTCGGGTTTGCTGCTCGCTGATGGCGGTCTCGCCCTCTAGGGGCAAGCTGGCCAGTTCCTCCAGTGCTTTTTCATAGCGCTCATGCATCACCAGGAACTTGGGTTTGAAAATCCAGTTGTTCTGGGCCACCAAGGCTTCGAACAGCGACACCATCAAATCGATGGGGGTTTCGACCTGCTCGGTTTCGCCAAAGGAAACACAGGCAATGTTGCCCTTACCCTGAACCACTCGGTGAGCCAGTTCCCTGAGGGTTGTTGATTTCCCGACCCCATCCATACCGTAGAGGTTATGGACCAGCACAGGAGGATTCGTGCCATCGGAGGATGACTGTTTCTGAAGGGACTGGTTTTGAAGGGATGCTTCAAAGGTCTCCAGAAAGTGATCCACCGATGGGCGGGGGATCAAAATGTTGGGTTGTCGCCTGGAATCAGATTCTGAGAGAGCCACCGGTTTTAGAAAAATTTCAGATGGGGTTGAGGCGGAACGGTTCATGAGCTATGGGTAGAACACTGGAGCACGAACGGAGGGGCGTCTACTATAAAATTCCTCTGTTCTCTCTCTCCATCCGGTGAAAATTACCGATTCCTATCGTGCGGTCTTGACGAGCAGCCCGGTTCCGATGAATAAGCCAAGCGTAATCGGCAAAAATGCGGCAATCATGGGGGGTAGGGTTCCACGAATGCCAAAGGCACCGCAGATAAATTCGGTGAGATAGTAGGCAAAGATGATTAAAACGCTGAGGCCAAACCCCGTAGCCTTACTGGTGCGCTGATTGGGAACAACGCCAAGGGAGGCACCAATCAGGCCAAAGACGATGCAAACGAAGGGAAAGGCGTATTTCTGGGCAATGCGGACTTCGAGTTTTTGCGCTTTTTTGCGATTGCCACCCTGCTCCAGCAGCTCCAAGTGTTCCTTGGCCTGGGCAATGTTCATTTCGGTGGAGTCGCGTTTGCGTTTGGTCAGGTCCAGGGGGGTTTTGGGGATATTGAGCTGGTGTTCTTTGAAGGTAACGATGTTGCGGTAGGAGCCGTTGGGCGAGACGAGATAGATGGAGCCGTCGAAAAAGTCCCAGGTGTTTTCAGAGATATTCCACAGGGCGGAATTCGCTGTCAGGATTTGGCTGAGTTCGCCCCGGCTAAAGTCCAAAATGGTGAGCTGCTGCATCTGCTCGCCGTCGTAGCGTTCGGCGTAGAACAGCCGCTTCAGAACATTCTCCTTATTGCCGTCGGGATATCTGACCCGTTCGTATTGCTCGTAGAGGATATTTTTGTCTTTGAACTGGGGGCGATCGCCCTCCAATGCCATTTTTAAGGCCGTATTGGCCTGACTGGTGGCAGCGGGGACAATGGCCTCCTGAAAGGCAAAGGTCAGCCCGGTCACCATGACGCTGAGGATGATGGCAGGCACCACAAAGCGATAGGTACTAATGCCGCAACTGCGTAGGGCGGTCAGTTCGCTGTCACTGGAGAGGCGGCTGTAGGCCATCAGGGTGGCCAACAGCATCGACATGGGAAAGGCCAGGACGATGAAGGAGGGCATCTTCAGTACGAAGACCTCCAGCGCAATACCCAGGGGCAGGCCGGACTCGGTCACTTTGCGGACCAGGTCGAAGACGACGCCGATGGATAGGGCAACGGCGGTGAAGATGCCGACGCCAAAGAGAAAAGGCCCCAGGAGCTGACCCAGAATGTAGCGATCCATGATGGGGATCCATCCAAGCAGCGATCGCAGCGGTCTGGCTGAATTTTTAGACTGGCTGACGCTGGGATTGATGGATGCCATGGATTAGGGGCGGGTCAAATTTTGGTTGAGGGGGCGCGATCGCCAGGACGATGGGTCAACTGCGGTGTGACACGCGATGCCACACGCGGTATCTGGGCGGCTAATTCAATACTGGAAGTTTTCTCCCAGATAGTATTGCCGCACCAGAGGATTGCCGTAGAGTTCTTCTGGACTCCCCGCTGCCAGAATCTCTCCATCTCGCAAAATGTAGGCGCGATCGGTGATGCTGAGGGTTTCCCTCACATTGTGATCTGTGATGAGAATACCAATTTGCTTTCGCCGCAGTTGTTCAATAATGCCCTGAATCTCGGCCACTGAGATCGGATCGATCCCCGCGAAGGGCTCGTCCAAGAGTAAAAATTTGGGACCGTCACTGCCAGAGGCCAGGGCTCGGGCGATTTCAGTACGTCGCCGTTCACCGCCGGAAACCTGGATACCCAGGGTGTTAGAGACCTTCTGCAGCCGGAATTCGGCAATTAGCTCATGGAGGCGGCTTTCCTGGGCTCGGCTAGAAAGCTGACTCTGCTGTAGGACCAGGCGCAGGTTGTCTTCGACCGTGAGGTGGCGAAAAATGCTGGCTTCCTGGGCTAGGTAACCAATGCCGAGGCGAGCCCGGTCGGTCATGGAGAGCTTCGTAACGTCGGTGTTGTCGAGCCAAACCCGCCCGCGGTCGGGTTTCTCGATGCCCGTGGCCATGTAAAACGTTGTGGTTTTTCCTGCTCCGTTGGGCCCTAGGAGGCCGATGATTTCGCCCTGGGCTACGGACAAGTTGACCCGTCGAACGATGGGCTTTTTGCCGTAACTTTTTTGGACGTTTTCAAGCAGGATTTTCATGGAGGGGGGCAATATCTGTCCTGGGGAACGACCGGGCCTAGGGAACGACCGGGCCGGGGTTGTTGTCGATGATCGTGTAGACCGAGCGCACCTGCTGAGATTCTTTGGGTAACGCAACGAACCGTCCCTCATCGATCAGATAGGTGACAACTTCGCCTCGAATGGTGTTCGTGCCGGATTGCAACACCACGACATCGCCGGTCATGACAATGCGTCGCTCCTGGCTGAAGTATTGCGCTTGGGTCGATGTGGCGACAATCTGTCGGGCGGGATAATTGATGCGCACATTGCCGCGAGCGGTGACAACGCCTGTTTTGGCATTGGCCTCCTGGACATCGGCGTCGAGGGTGAGGGCTTGGCTCGTTCCGGTCTGGGCCTGAACGCGACTACCGCTGCCGTCCTGCAGCACGGGGGTGACCCCTCCCACCCAGAGCGCCACGACGGTGGCGGAGAGCAGAAGTGGTTGGCGGACCCAACGTTGTCGTAAATTTGCCATGTTTCCCTGTCAAACCACTGATGTAATGCTTGCAAATGTCCACCTTTGCCCGCTGGAACGCCCCCGTTGGGATGCGCTTGCGCGATGGACTCAATCTCTATGACTGTGAGATTCATGCAAAGGTTGCCTCACGTTGGCCATCTTAGCCTAAGGGCGAAAACGCTTGGACTGTGAGCGATCGCGGGAGTTCTGTCTAAAGAGGCACAGCCATGGCCATAGTTTGCCCCGTTTTTTTCCCTTCTGCGTCCCAAATTCCACTGGCACGATGTCTTGGTTCCCAGGCATTGCGGAGGGATGCAGCCACCAAAACCGTTAGATAGGGTTTGGGCGGCTGAGCTTAGGGGGCCTGAATTTTCTGAATTCTTGGCAGGGGCATGTCCCCTGAGGGGACGTCGCTGCCGCTCAAACCGAGCTGATGGGCGCACTGGGCCACAGCCTCTTTTCCCTCGGTTTGCAGCAGACTCAGAATGCTCTGGGCCTGGCCCCTCACCAAGGCCACATCAATGTCTTCGTGTTCGGGTAGGTAGGGCCGCAGCCGTCCGACGCCTTCGCCCAGCAGCGTCACGGCGCCTTGCCAGTTGAGGTTGCCGAGATGGTAGAGACCGACGGCAATTTGCAGCAGGCCCTGGTAGAACGTTCGGTCTTCGAGGGTTTCCATCCAAATGGCTTCGAAGGTGTCGTGGCAGGCGTAGAATTCGCCGTCGTTAAATTGCTGGGCACCGGCCCAGAATTCGGGGGGAAGAGAGGTCATGGTCATCGCTTGATCAAGCTGAAGATTTGAGGCTGGCTTGGAGCTGAGGCTGGAGGGGTTGGGTCGGATCAATCACGAGCCCGCGTTGGGAGCTGGGTGGCCTTTGCCTGGCTGTCGCCGGATTTGGCCACAGCAGCCAACGGCTCCCGGCGGGCAACTGGGACAGGCTGCTGGGGTCCTGGGTGAGCCAAATGACAGGCTGACGGAGACGGTTCGGTTCGGCAGATTTTGCCCCGGGCGTGCTGGATGGAGCGTTGGGTGATGTGTCTGATGGGGGGTGGACGGATTGGCCGGGTTGGACGGCGGCTAGGGTTTCGAGAATGCGGCGATCGCCATTGACCAACCCTGATTCTGCGGTCCAAATCCGCACGCGCTCGTGATGGCGACTGGCATAGCGATACATCGAAGCCAGGGCAGAGACCGCTTGCTCAAAGCTGTTGATCTGATGGTTGGCCACGGGGATGGCTGTGCCGAGTTCTAGCGTGTCAATGCTTGTCCAATCCCCGGCACTATCGAGGGCCAAGACGACTTCTTGTCCGGCCTGAAGTGTTTCCAATTCTCGCACCCGCAGTTCGCCGTAGCGGGCACTGGTTTTCCAGTGGACCATGCGAATGGGGTCGCCCCAGCGATAGGGACGTAGGGCGCGCGTCAGACCTTCCGTAGCCGATTGCGATCGCTGTACCTGTTCCATATTGGGGTTTTGTTCGTTCCCCAGAGCATCGACCAGGGGGCAGCTGGCTAGGGGAAAGACGTGGGGATAAACAATCGCCTTAGCCTTGACCGGGAGTGATCGCCGGTACCAAAACAGTCCTAAGGGGGCGGCACTGCGCAGGGTGACGCTATGCCAAACGTAGACGCCTCGGGCCTGGGCGAGACGACTGTATTGCAGTGACTGATCCTGCCGGGGGGCAATGAGAGCGATCGCGCTGGTCTCGGTGCCGCCCAAAGCCGCCGGTAAGGGATCCTGGACCTGCATCAAGCTTTTGGCCTGGGCACTGGTGTTGGTGACGGTGAGGTCTAGGCGGAGGTCTTGGCCAACGCTGACGGTGGGCAGGGGGGCACGGCTGAGGCTGAGGCCCTGGAGGCTGCGACGGGTGAGGTAGGCGGCGATCGCCAGCAGTGCCAAACTCACACCACTCATGACGTAGAGCCAGCCCGCCATCGTGTTACTGGCCGCCAGGAAAAAGAACAGGGCCAGACCGCCCAGAAGCAGAGCCTTATAGTCGGGATTGACCCAGCGGGTTTCGAGCCAATCGGTCAGGCGCTGGCGTTGCCGTTTGCTCCAAGATTGCTGATGTCGTTGCGATCGCTGAGCCTCAGATTGTTGCATTAGCGAAACTGCTCCAAGCGTGCCAGTTCTGCCTCAATGCTTTCCGTCAGGGGAAGTTGAGCGGGGAGGAGCTTAAGCGCTTTTTTGAGATAGATGCGGGCCTTGTCGGTTTGACCTTGGGTCATGAGCTGACGGGCCCAGTGCTGATAGGTGATGGCCTGCCACTGGCGGATCTCGCCGTCATCGGGCAGTCGTTGAGCCAGGCCCTCGACGAGGGCGATCGCCCGGGGGAAGCGCTGTTTCTGCAGCACGCCCTGCAACTTGCGATAAATATCGCGCTTGAGCTTTTGATCGGCATCGGTCTGGGTGGTTCGTGCCGGTGTCTCGGTGAGGTCATTGCGCACGTTGCCCCAGTCCACCGCTGCGGTCGGAGCGACATGTTTGCAGAGGGTGTCGTAGGCCGTGGCGATGCGCACAAAGCGAGACTGGGCGGCCTGATCATTGGGATTGGCATCCGGGTGGTACTGCCGTGCGAGCCGACGATAGGACGCCTTGATGTCTTCAAAGGAAGACCCCTCGCGCAGTCCTAACACTCGGTAGCAATCGGGCAGTTTCATTCAGGTCTTTGTATATGTCGCGTGGGTTATATTTCGCGTGGGCCTAATCGCCTGGTCCTAATTGCCTAGGACGGGGAGCAGGGACGGCGGGGCTCTCATCCTAGGGCAAGAATACAGTAGGGACACAGCATGCTGTGTCCCTACAATGGCCGAAAACAAGTGGCCGAAGCGATTAGCCAGATTGATGCCGGTTAAATGGGCGGCCCTTGGCTAGGCTTCTTCGATCACGCGATCGATCAGGCCATACTCCTTGGCTTCGGCTGCGGAGAGATAGTAGTCGCGATCGGTATCCTTCTCGATTTTCTCCAGGGACTGACCGCTGCGCTGGGCGAGAATCTCGTTCAGTTTGCCCTTGATGCGCAGGATTTCCTTGGCCTCAATCTCAATATCCGTTGCCTGGCGACGACCCGTGCCACCCAGGGGTTGGTGGATCATGATGCGAGCATGGGGCAGGGCGACGCGCTTGCCTTCGCTACCTGCGGCGAGCAGAAACGCGCCCATGGAGGCCGCTAGACCGACGCAGATCGTCGCCACCGGGGACTTGATGTACTGAATCGTGTCGTAGATGGCCATGCCCGCTGTGACGGAGCCACCGGGGGAGTTGATGTAGAGATTGATGGGCTTGGTGTTGTCCTCGGAGTCGAGGTAGAGCATCACGGCGACGATGTTATTGGCCAGGGAGTCGGTGACCTCTTGGCCGAGGAAGATAATGCGCTCCTGGTTGAGGCGGGTGTAGATGTCGATCCAGCGTTCGTAGGGGCTGCCGGGGAGACGGTAGGGGACGCTCGGTACACCAATGGGCATGGGAATGATCTCTCAGGGATGGATGGATGGAATGGACTAAAACAGGGTCAAACAAACGGCGGTGAACGGAGGGGATCAGCCGATGCCTGCGCCGATGGCGGGGGTGGGGAGGTCCTTGGTGCTTTCGAGGACGCGATCGATGATGCCGTATTCCAGGGCCTTGTGGGGCGTCAGGTAGAACGTGCGATCGGTGTCCTTCTCAAGCTGCTCCATGGACTGGCCCGAGTTCTTGGAGAGAATCTCCATCATCGTGCGCTTGTTGTCCAGAACTTCTTTGGCTCGAATTTGGATGTCCGTGGCCTGACCTCGGCCGCCGCCGGTGCGAGGCTGATTCAGCACGATGGTCGCGTTGGGCAGGCTGGCGCGGCAACCCTTGGTGCCTGCGGACAGAATAATCGCCGCTGTTCCCATCGCCTGACCGATGCAGATCGTATGGATGGGGGGCTTGATATAGCTGAGGGTGTCGCAAATAGCGAAGGCTTCTGTTTCGTAACCAACTGCCGACCCGTCATACCAGGAGGTGCCGGTGGAGTTGATATAGAAGAAGATCGGTTTATCGGGACTGTCAAACTGCAAGTAGAGAAGCTGAGCAATGATCAGCTCCGTCACATCGACACCCACCTGACGCTTGGTTTGGTCATCCGAAAACAGGGGGAGACCAAGATAAACGATACGCTCCTTCAGTAGAAGCGAGGGTAGATCTGGGGGAGGAGTGCGATAGTAAGCTTCTCCGTAGGAAGCCGACTGGGCAGCTTGAATCGGTCCACTCATATTGGGGTCTTACCTTGGCGTTGCGCGTTACCTCTAACATATTAGCGTCCAGGTACGCGAGACGGGCGAGTGTTGAAACTACGCTGTTCGTGTGTTGACTCGTAACTGATCAGTGGGCTTGACTTTTTGAGGGACTAGAATTTTCTTTCGGGAAAGCCTAACGTAGCTCTGTAGTAACTTTTGACACAGTTAAGAGGCTCGAATAAGAGGCTCGAAGAGAACCATGAGACTCTTAGAGCCGCTCGGTAAATTTAATTGGCTAGTCCATTGGCCAGTGAATCGGCCAGTGAATCGGCCAGTGAATCGGCCAGTGAGCCAGAACCGTAAACACCAGAAACGTAAACGCGCAGAGGAGCGAAGGTGCCCATGCAGGTCGGTCTGAACTGTACGCTGAGTGACCCCCAGGTTTCGGCAGCCCAAGAAAATAATCAGCGGCAGCTCTCGATTTCTATCGGTGCCTTAGCCGCAGAAGGTGTGAGCCGTTCTGCTCCGCTCAATCTCTGTTTGATTCTGGATCAGAGTGGTTCCATGGGGGGGCAGCCGCTGGACACCGTTAAGCAGGCGGCCCTGCGCTTATTGGAACGGCTGACGACGGGCGATCGCCTCTCGGTCATCAGCTTTGACCACCGCGCCCGCATTCTGATTCCCAATCAAGTCGTGGAGAACGCTTCGGCGTTGCGACCGGCGATCGCCCAACTCAATGCTGGAGGTGGCACCGCCATCGACGAGGGGCTGCGTCTGGGCATCGAAGAATTTTCTAAGGGCAAGGGCGAGGCGGTCTCCCAGGGCCTGATTCTCACCGACGGTGAAAACGAGCACGGCAGCAACGAGCGCTGTCTCAAGTTTGCCAAGCTAGCGGCGGACTATGGTCTGACGATCAATGCCTTGGGCTTTGGCGACCACTGGAACCAGGACATTCTGGAGCAGATTGCCGATGCCGGGGGCGGTTCACTGACCTACATCGAACGTTCTGAGGATGTCCTGGGCGAATTTAGTCGGTTGTTCCAGCGGATGCAGACTGTGGGGCTAACCAATGCCCAAATGATTCTGGAACTGAGTGACAATGTGACCCTGGCGAATCTTAAGCCCCTGGCCCAGGTGAGCCCGGATGTGATTGAGCTGGAGCCGGTGATGGAAGGCAATCAGATCAAGGTGCGTCTGGGAGACCTGATGGTAGATTTGTCGCGCCAGATTTTGGTCAATCTCTACATCCAGGCGTTGCCCGAAGGCACCCACACGATTGGCACGTTGCAAATTCGCTATGACGACCCGTCCACAGGCGAAGAGGGCCTGATGTCGGATCCCGTGCCTGTGGAAGTGACGGCGATCGCGGACCATACGCCCCAAAATGATGAGGTGGTGCAGCAACAGGTGCTGACCCTCGCAAAGTATCGGCAAACACAGATTGCGGAGCAAAAGCTGGAAGGGGGCGATCGCAGCGGTGCAGCGACGATGCTGCAAACGGCGGCGAATACGGCGCTGCAAATGGGCGATAAGCGTGCGGCGACGGTGTTGCAGGAAAATGCGACGCGATTGCAGTCTGGGGAGGAGTTGTCGGAGAGCGATCGCAAGAAGACGCGCATTGTTGCGAAGACGACGATGCAGCCATTGCCTGATGAAGAGACATAAGGCTACCTTTCAGCCAGCATCGTGATGGTTGGTGAAAGCCTGCGTTAATCCCCATCGTCTCCAGGGAGCTGATAGGGCTCAATGCCGTTTTCCCGTAGCAATTGCTCGAAATAATCCCGCTCCCTCCGCATATCGTCCAGCTCCGCGTAGGTTTGGCTCAAGTATCCTTCGACTTGTTCTGTGATATTTAGTTGGATGGCGAGTCGTTCGTTGTGCTCTGTTTCACTGCGGCTAATGCCAAAGGCTGCGTCAAAGCGGCGTTCTAAAGTCTCGGTTAGGAGTGCTCAAGAGAGAGCAATTGCTTTCTCATTTTTTTGTTGTGCCTGAGTGAACCAGTAGGCGCTGATGACTTCCAGGGGCAGGGCGTTGATGCGGCTCTGACCCCGCTGCTGATTGGCGGCGTCGATGGCTAAAGTGTCGGGCGTATATGTCTTTCCCAGTCTGGCTTTGATGGACTTCGACGTCAAAAACCGTCGGGCGTTGATCTCGGGCTTTCCAATGGCTTCGGCAGCCTGGGTTTGACTCATCCGATAGGAGCCATCGGACAGCATAAAGCCTTCAATCTCGAAGTTGCCCAAGCGTACGTTAGCCCGAGAAGCCTTGATTTCGTCTGTCATTGTGAATGCTGTTGGATGCGGATGTGGGGGCTGAGTTGGCTGGAGACTCAGTTAATGAATGTGAACAAACATTGTCTCTGCTCGCAGTATATCTGCCACCGTGCATCTGCATTGGCCTAAGGAGTTAGTTGACCCAGCAACGCCAGACTCTTCAGGCCGTTGTCCACAGCCTCTTGCTCCTTGAACAACTGTGCGGCTTCCCACAGATCCTCAAACTCTGGGGCTTTTCCTAGATCTGTCCCTGGCTCTTTTCCCGCGTTGCACGGTTTGAAGCGATTCCTCTAGACGCTTGCGCAGTAATCGCGACACCAAATCAAGCTAGGCTCGGAACAGCGCATTCGGTGGACGAACGATGGTGGTTGGACGGCGACGGGTGATTGTCATAGGGGGCGGAGCCGCAGGTTTCTTTGGGGCGATCGCCTGTGCTGAGGCCGATCCGAGTACTCGGGTCTCGATTCTGGAAGCGGGCCGCGAGTCCCTGACGAAGGTGCGCATTTCTGGCGGTGGCCGTTGCAATGTCACCCATGCTTGCTTTGATCCCGCAGAGCTGGTTCAGCATTATCCACGCGGTAGTCGTGCGTTACGTGGACCCTTCAGCCGGTTTCAGCCCGGAGATACCGTCGGCTGGTTTGAGGACCGAGGCATCGCGTTGAAAACCGAAGGGGATGGCCGTATGTTCCCGGTGACCGATGATTCGGCCACGATTGTGAACTGCTTGCAGAAGGCTGCGGGACAGGCGGGCGTGGAGCTACGAACGGGCTGTGCGGTGACGGAGGTAAAGATCTTTGAGCCTGAGGATAAGGCGGACAGTGAGCCGGATTTTGAGGCGTGCCATGAGCTGGACCGTGAGCCGGGATTTGAGGTGATGCTAAAGAGTGGGCAGACGTTGATTTGCGATCGCCTCCTCCTGGCCACGGGCAGCAGTCCCCAGGGCCATCGCATTGCCAAAAGCTTGGGTCACACCATTGCCCCCATTGCCCCCTCTCTATTCACGTTCAACATTCCTGAACCCGCCCTCAAAAAGCTCGCGGGTGTATCGGTACCCAATGCTCAGGTAAAAGTCATCGCCAATGGCACCAAACTGGAACAGTCCGGTCCGTTATTGATTACCCACTGGGGCATGAGTGGACCTGCGGTACTGAAGCTGTCGGCTTGGGGCGCACGGGATTTGAAAGAATGTCGCTATGAGGCCAAGCTGCGGGTGAACTGGTTGCCGGAGCTGAGTGAGGAACAGGTGCGGGAGCGTTTGGCAGAGGGGCGATCGCAAGCGCCTCGCAAGCAGCTCTCCAACCACCGACCCTTGCCCCTGCCCCAACGGCTCTGGGATTATTTCCTGCTGCGGACTTCTGTGGAACCTGGTACCCGCTGGAGTGAATTGCCCAAGAAATCACTCAACCGGTTGGTTCAGGAGATTCACCAGGGTGAGTACGACATTAGTGGCAAAGGCGTCTTCAAAGACGAGTTTGTCACCTGCGGTGGGGTCAATCTCAAGGAGGTGAACTTCAAAACCCTAGAGAGTCGAATTTGCCCTGGACTACATTTTGCGGGAGAAATTTTGGACATCGACGGCGTGACCGGCGGATTTAATTTTCAAAATGCTTGGACGACAAGCTATCTAGCTGGGCAATCTATGGCTAGGGAATAAGAAAGGGGTCTCACCCCCACTTGCCCCTGCTTCGTTCCCCCCTAGCAACTCTGGGGCGGGGCGGTAAAAATGCACCAGTCACCCGCAGGAATACGGACAAGCCTCTCCCCCATGGCAATTTCCACAGCATCGCGCATCGCTCCCGGTATGCGGCTTCGTCAGCGCTATCTCATCCGTGAGGTCCAGCGCCAGAGCCCCCATGCTTCCACCTATCTGGCCCTTGATCAGGAGCGTTTTAACCGTCCCTGCATTCTGACGGAGTTTCCGCTTCAGTCAGATAACGACGTGACCCAGGAGATGTTGCTGGCGCGGTTTCGTCAGACGGCGGTGCCCCTATTCCAGCTCAACCACCCGCAGCTCCCCCAGTTCTCAGCGGCATTCCGTCATCGGCAGAGCCTGTTCCTGGCTCAAAACCACGCCGAGGGGGTTTCCTACCGCGAGCTGCTGAATCTGCGACATAAGCTCAATCGCACGCTGACGGAACCGGAAGTACTTCACTTGTTAATGCATCTGTTGCCGGTGCTGACGGAGCTGCATCAACGTGACATTATCCACTGCAAGATTTCTCCCGACTGCATTCTGCTGCCAGCGAAGCCGCCCAAGTCTGCGGATGAACTCCACCTGCTGCTTCAGCATGAAGCGCCGCTGTTGGTCAGCCTGGGTTCTGTTGAGCGTTTGGGGCAAACCTTGGCCACGCTCCAGGACGGACGCAATGCGGCATCGGTGATTGTGGGACAACCCGGCTATGCACCGCCGGAACAGTTGCAAACAGGGCATTTATCGCCGAGTAGTGATCTCTACGCGCTGGCGGTGACCAGTCTGGTCATGCTAACGGGGCAGGAACCCCAGGAATTGTTGGATGGCCAAACGCTCAACTGGAGCTGGCAACCCTTTGTGTCGCTGAGTCAGCCGTTTGAAGCGGTGCTCCGACGTATGTTGGCTTGGCAACCCGGCGATCGCTATGCTTCTGCCCAGGCCGTTCTGGAAGATATTCACAAGGCCTTTCATTACATCAATCTTCACAGTACCGTTCCCCCGGTTTCATCCAAGGCCTTTCCGATTTCTGTTGAACAACTCACGGTGGATTCTCTGTTACCCAAATCAGCGAGCCGTGCGCTGCGCACGACCATGACCGGTGCAAATCTCTCGTCAGCCCCATCGTCTGCTAAAAAACAACACGGAACCATGCAGCATCCCGCTCAGTCTGCTCCGCACAAAAAATATCCGGCCAATCCCAACCATCGTGCCCCCAATATTTGGGAGGTTGGGACTGTGTTGGGGTTGAGCTTGGGTGCGATCGCCGCTGCAACGACGCTGTTGGGGGTTGCTACGGTGTCACCGTTGGATTCCCTTTCCTCCGATCGCTCCAACTGGCTCCAGCGCATGGCGGAATCCACGGTTAATTGGTCGAAGCTCAATTGGCCAGAAGTGGAACTGTCGGCTCCGGATGTCTCCGGATGGTCAGCAAAATTGCCGGTGCTCCGTCGTGGCAAGTCTGAGACAGCGGCACCTCAACCCCAGACAAACGCTGGAGCTAGGGCGGGGGAAAAACTAGACTTTGGTCAGCCCATGCTAACGGCTGAGCCGGATCAACTGTCGGATACCTCTGCAATCCGTGAGGCGGAATTGCAGGCCTTGAAAACGGGGCTCGATGACATCGACATTCCGATTTATTTTGAGCCGGAGAGCAATGCTCAGACATTGTCCGGAACGCTCTATGAGCTGCGCAATCAAAGCTATATGTTGGTGGCGGAGCCGGGACAGGAACTGATTGTTCAGCTCGATGCGGTGGATGCGGAGCTGAGTGTCCTGGATGCCCGTCGTCATCCCATCGATATGAAGGCGGAGCTGACCCAGTCGTGGCAGGGGGAATTGCCGGGAGGCGATCGCTATTTCATCAAGGTGATGGGCAAAGGCGACTATCGGCTCAATGTTCAGCTTTGGGACCCGAATCAGGTCATCGCGCCGGTGTCAGCGGAACCCGATGCTGAGTCTATGGATGCTGAGTCCAGGAATGATAGCAATGCTGAGGTGACTGGAGGGGCTGAAGCAGAGACGTTGGACGAAGCCGTTGCTCCTGCCGAAAGCTTGGGGGCTGCATTGACTGAAACCTCTGAAGCCTATGAGTTCGAAGGCGAGTCTTTTGTGGATGACTCTTTTGTGGACCAGCCTTTTGTGAGCGAGCCTTTTGCGGGTGACTCTTTTGTGGACGAGCCCTTGGTCCGTGAGCCCTTGGTCCGTGAGACCGATGATAGGGCCATGGAGGAATAGCTTGCATGAATCGCTGATCCCCAGTTCACATTGGCCTAGCGGATGCTTGTGTTGCGCTAGCGGATGCTTGTGTTGCGATTTTGGGCTGGGGGAATGGCCTTGAGCTTGGCATGACAGAATAGGGGCGGTAGGTTCATGTTCGTTTTGGGTTTGTGCTGTTTGAGTACGAATGGTGATGGACATGAACCTTGGCCAGAACCGCTGGAAACATCGACCATGCTACGCCTTTCCGAAGTCAAACTGCCGCTGGATCATCCCGAGGAGGCGATCGCAACCGCCATCCAAAAAAAGCTGAAGCTGAAGCCTGAGGAGTCCCTAGACTACAAGGTGTTTAAGCGCAGCTATGATGCGCGCAAGCGCGACAATATCCAGCTGGTTTACATCGTGGATGTGGAGACGCCGAAGGAGAAGCAACTGCTGAAGCGGTTCCAGAAGAATCCCCACATTCGCCCGACACCGGATACGACCTATCACTTTGTTGCGCAGGCACCGGAAGGGCTGACTGAGCGTCCCTTGGTGATTGGCAATGGTCCCTGCGGTATGTTCGCAGGGTTGTTGTTAGCGCAAATGGGATTTCGGCCAATTATTTTGGAGCGGGGCAAGGCGGTCCATGCGCGATCGCAGGACACCTTTGGCTTCTGGAGCAAGAGCAAGTTCAACCCCGAGTCCAACGCCCAGTTTGGTGAAGGCGGGGCGGGCACGTTTTCCGATGGCAAGCTCTACAGCCGTATTAAGGACAATGATCATCGCGGGCGCAAGGTGCTGCATGAGCTGGTGAATGCGGGCGCGGTACCCGAAATTCTCTACATCAATAAGCCCCATATCGGCACCTATCGGCTGGTCAAAATTGTTGAACAGATCCGCAATACGATCCAGTCCCTTGGCGGTGAGATCCGTTTTCAAACCCGCGTGGAAGATTTGGATATTCAGGATGGGCAGGTGCGAGGGGTGACGCTGGTGGGCGGGGAATATCTGGCCAGTCGCCATGTCATTTTGGCGGTGGGTCATAGCGCCCGCGATACGTTCGAGATGCTGCACGAGCGCGGCGTTTATATTGAACCTAAGCCCTTTTCCATTGGCTTTCGAGTGGAGCACCCCCAGCCGATCATTGACGAATGCCGCTTTGGCGATAAGGCAGGGCATCCCGTTTTGGGGGCGGCGGACTATAAGTTAGTCCATCACTGCAAGGGCGAAGGCATTGAGGGACGATCGGTCTACAGCTTTTGCATGTGTCCGGGGGGACAAGTCGTTGCGGCGGCCTCGGAGCCCGGGCGGGTGGTGACGAACGGCATGAGCCAGTATGAGCGCAGCGGCAAGAATGCCAATAGCGGCATTGTGGTGGACATTACACCGGAGGATTATCCTGAGGGGCCACTGGGGGGAATTACGTTGCAGCGCCAACTGGAGGCGAAGGCGTTTGAACTGGGTGGCGGTACGTACCAAGCGCCGGGGCAGTTGGTGGGCGACTTTTTGGCGGGCCAGCCTTCGACGGAATTTGGTTGCGTGAAGCCGACCTATCGACCGGGGGTGAAGTTGGGGGATTTGTCGGAGAGTTTGCCGGGGTATGCGATCGCCGCTATCCGCGAAGCCTTGCCTGAATTTGAGAAGAAGCTCAAGGGATTTGCCATGCATGACGCGGTGCTTACGGGAGTTGAAACACGCACGTCGTCCCCCATTCGGATTAAGCGGGGGAAGGACCTGCAGAGTCTGAATACCCAGGGGCTTTTTCCGGCAGGGGAAGGCGCAGGTTATGCAGGCGGGATTTTGTCGGCGGCGGTGGATGGGATTCGGGTCGCGGAGGCATTGGCGTTGAGCTTGGTTGCTGAATCGTAGTCGTCATTGTTTTATTGCCGAAGTTTTATTGCCGAAGTCAGGGTTGCTGAAGCGAGGGGGGGCCGAAGCGGGGGGGCCGAAGCAAGGGGGCCGAAGCAAGGGGGCCGAAGCGAGGGAGCCCGAGGAGAAGGAGATAAAAGCTCAATGTTTACTTCAGATTTTTATCTGGATGTAAAAAATTACATTAATATTTTTTGCCTCTGTCGTTCTGTGGTGGCTGAATGACCCTTGCAGCAAAAGAAAAGGTGTATTCTTGTTAGAATTTTCTCGTCAGTGTAAATTCTAGTTTGATTGTAGTTTTTGTGTCTTCCTGGCTCTTGCTGTCCCTAAAACTAACATTTTATTGTTGCTCTGACTTCGCTTTTTCCTAGGCTGAGGTGCTATCTTTTGGTTCTGTGTCCTAAGTGCTGAATTGAATTACTTTTTCAGTGCTTTGCCTTGATTCCCATGATGGCGATTGCTCCAGAACTGTTCGTAATAACTCAAGCAAAATGTTTCACTTGGGAGCGGCTTTATTGGTCGCTGTTGTCCTTGGGATTGCTTCTGCCGTTGGGATGATTGGTCGAGTGTTCTCCCAGCCGCTTCGTAATGGCCCTTGGTTTTATAATCCGCTGATCGGTAGCCAGTCAGCAAATCCTTACCTGCGCGCAACGATATCCAAGATAGGATTATTGGCGCTGAATAAGTCTGAGGCGATTTACTTGATCGCAGACAAAGACAGTGATGGGAATCCCCTCAGGGGGGATGCTAGCTACAGAATTGAAGGGCAGGGCTTATCTGCCCGATGGTGGAGTTTGACGGCCTATGGGCCCGATTATTTTTTGATTCCGAATGAATGCGATCGCTATTCCTACAGCATGAATGATCTGAGTTGGAATGATGATGGGAGCTATACCATTTATATCTCTTCTGCTCCACGGGAGGGAAACTGGATTCCTGTGGACCGTGAAAAGTCATTTGACTTGGTCTTGCGTCTTTATAATCCGATGGCATCGGTTTTGAAGGACTTTGTCTATACCCCATTGCCTACAATTGTTCGCGAGGTGGCTGGCAATGCTTGAGAATTCCATTTTTGGTATTGCTGTTCTTGGAACGATTACGCTTGGGAATGTTGCTCTTGGGTATTTGGATCTAGGAAGTTTGGGATTTGAAAAAATCTCAGATATTTTTTTTTGGTGCCTGCTGACGGCGATATTAACTGCGATTGTTCACTATGCGTTTGTGCTGGCCTATCCCTATTTGGTGATGTCGGTGGCTATTCGCCGGGGAACGAAGATGTTGGGCAAGAACTCGATCACGCACAAGCCTAAGCCGACGGCTGAGTTTCGCGATGTGGTCCGTCCAAGTCCTGATTTGATCTATTCGGGTTGTGTGTTTGATGTTTCTGAAGCGCCCCTTCGTATCCAGGCAACGTTGCCTGGAACCTATATGTCGCTGTCGTTGTACGGCAACAATACGGATAACTTTTTTGGGATCAATGATTTAGAAATTGATGGCACACGGTTGGAGCTGTTGTTGATTGGCCCTAAATCGCTGGTGGTGGGTGATGGCTCGATTCCGATTGTGCGAGCACCCAGTAATCGAGGCATTATGCTGTTTCGATATTTCGTTAGTGATGGGGCTGAAGCGGAGAAGGTTGAGGCGGCACGTCGCCAAACTGTGTTGACGTCTGCGCCATCCCTCAAGCGCCAGAAGGTTGCTGCGGGATAGGATTATGGTTTGTAAAACTAGCTTCTGTAACGGCCTGAGGCATGACTGCCACTGAATCAGGTGCTACCTTGTTGCGTCGGTCCTGGCTCACGTCGGCCCTGGGTTCTGTTGGCCATGATTATCGATGGGGCTGTGGTTATCGATAGGCTCATGGGCAGCTTGGCTCGCTGGAGAAATTGAGATCGTAGAGTTGTCCATCAATCAGTGACGTGGAGATTCCCTTTGTGCTGCAATATTCGCTGACCTGGAGGCTCATGCCGGGATGGGTTTGGGCGAGGGGAGTGTAGGTGGGGGCTGGGTCTTGGAACAGGGCTTGGAAGAAGGTGGTGTTGAGCTCTAGGGCTGCGGCCTCATCTTCGGGAAGGCTTCCGGGCCCTAGGATGGTGGGCATGGGGAGTTCGAGGAAGAGGTTAATTGCAGTGGCTTGGCCGTTTTCGAAACGGACGCTGAGGTATTTGAAGGTGGTTTCGGGGAAGTGGGAGGCGAAGGGCTCGGGGTTGTAATGCTGGGTGTCTGAGCCGTAGCTGTGGGGACTGGGGATGGGAGGTCCGAGGAGGGTGGCGATCGCCTCGGGGGATGCTCCAAAGAAGTCTGCCACCAGCACGGGCTGAAGCTGATGCGCTTTGGCCCCTGCGGAGGTGGGATTTTGAGCTGTAACCTCTGAAGCGCTCATCTCTGAAGCGCTAACTTCTAAATGACTGGCTTGGGTAATGGCTTTGGGGGGTGTTTCTGCGACAGAAACGGTCTCCTTGGGCGTGGCTGTTTCTGCGTTGATGGGGAGGGTTTGGACGCAGCCCATCAGAGGCAGTACTAGGATGCGTGCCAGGAGAATCTTGAGCGCGGGTTTCATGGGGTCTGTGGGGAGAGATTGCCCAAGGGGATGGACAACGGGATATGTTCTTGCGATCGCAACTGCTTCAGAATAATGTTCAGATGGCGTTACAGGCGGTGTTGAGGACGGCGGCGATCGCTTGGGATTGGGGGGCCATGTTGCGGGTGACGAGTTGGCTACCGACCCAGACTTCTTTGAAGACGCCGCGCTGGCAGTCTGCGATCGCGCTGACGCTGTCGTTGCCGATGGTGTAGGCAACCATGGGGCTGGCGTAACAGGGATGGGACTGGGGCAAATCGCCGCATTGTGCCCGTGCTCCGTTGTAGTAGACGGCTTCTCCGGTGGAGGCTTGGCCCATGTAGGTGCCTTGGGCGAGGCTGGGGGCACTACTGGCGAGGAGGAAGAGGCTGG
>CALIJJ010000110.1 GCA_938017515.1 uncultured Pseudanabaenaceae cyanobacterium | reverse complement strand
GTTCAGATGAACCTGCAACTCGGTCAAGTCTGGCCCTGCTTTGTCGATAGCCACACCCACCTGGACAAAGGCCACATCTGGCCCCGTACGCCCAACCCCGACGGCACGTTCGACTCAGCCCTAGAGGCGGTCATGACCGATGCCGAACAGTACAACAGCTTCGATGATGTCTATCCTCGCTTTGAGTTTGGCCTCAAATGTAGCTACGCCCACGGCACCCAAGCCCTTCGCACCCATATTGATGCCTTTGGTCAGCAGGGAGAAATCGGCTTTGAGGTGTTTCGGCAACTGCGGGAAGCTTGGCGCGATCGCCTCACGCTTCAGGCCGTTTGCCTCGTGAGCCTGGATTATTTCATGGGTCCCGAGGGGGAAAAGCTGGCCGATTTAGTAGCAGAATCCGGGGGAATTTTGGGCGGAGTGGGCTACGAGAATCCGCAGCTAGAGCAGCAGATTGAACGGGTGTTTGAATTGGCGGGCGATCGCGGCCTAGACCTCGATTTCCATGTGGATGAAAGCGGCAATCCAGCCGACCAAATGTTGCCCAAGGTTGCCCAAGCTGCTGTCCAACAGAATTTCAGTGGCAAAGTGACCTGCGACCACTGCTGTAGCCTTGCGGTCCAGGACGATGCCACCCGCAATGACAGCATCGCCCTCGTCAAAGCCGCCAACATCGCCGTCATCAGTCTGCCCCTGTGCAACCTGTATCTCCAGGATCGTCAGCCCTCCAATCAACCCAGACGCACGCCTCGCTGGCGCGGCATCACTGCGGTGCATGAACTGGATGCCGCAGGCGTTCCCGTTGCCTTCGCCAGCGACAACTGCCGCGACCCGTTCTATGGCTTTGGCGATCACGACATGCTGGAGGTTTGGCGCGAGTCCGTACGCATTGGCCACCTCGATCGGCCCTATCAGGCTTGGCCCCAGTCCGTCACCCGCACTCCGGCAGACCTAATGCGATTGCCTAAAGTCGGGCGCATCAGCGTTGGCCTCCCAGCCAATCTTGTGCTCTTTCGCGGACGGGGATTCAGCGAATTATTATCGCGCTCCCAACACGATCGCATCGTGCTTCGCCAAGGCAAACCCATCGACACAACGTTGCCAAACTATGAGGAACTCGACGATTTGTTGCGAGTCATGTAGGAGACAATCCTGCTCTGTTAAGTGACCTATCGATTTTGTTTCCCCATTCGTTTGCTTAGGGGTCGGTGTTCCAGAATGGTCCAACAGCCTTCCAGAATACGAGGCAAAACCATGAGCGATTTCCAAGACTTTCTCAAGCACGAACAGGCCCATGTGGTCATTGGTGAATTTAAGCCCGGTTGCTTTTGCGAAGCCCAACAGCTCTATAACAAAGCAGTCGCAACCTATCGAGAAGGGTTTAAGGAAGCCTTGCTATTGCGGGAACCCGGTAGCGAACGCGGCATTTCTATCATCCTTTGGGACAGCGTTGACCACATGGATGAGCAGCAGCGCAGCGACACCCATCAAGCCATTCTCAAGCAAATGACGCCCCTGTTCACGCAACAACCTCATAACGAAATATATGAGTTGGCATCACACATCACAGCAGCAGAAAAGCAGCCTGCTATGGTTTAGGTGGCTACACAAGTAGCTTCTCAGTTCGGAGCCCTGTCCTAATTTTTAGGGCAGGGTTTCGTTCTTTTAGGAGAGGGGCTTGTTGACTCCCCTTGCCCCCAATTCTGGGGCAAGGGGTCGGGAGAGGGGGTGGCTGTCAGGGGCGTGCAAGGGGCCCAATACCTCCTTCAAACCAAGGCTCTATTAAAAGCGAAGCATAGACTGGCGGGTCACCGAACGCTGATGAAGGAAACCAGAGCGAGCCTCGGGAGGAGAGGCTAGAGCAGTCAGCTTGGTGACACAACGAAGCGTGAGGATGAGGGCGATCGCAATCCCCATGGCCAATGCATCCCAGCCCAAAACCATCACCAAAGCGACATAGCTCAAGGCCCCCGCCAACGACGCCCAAGCATACCCCTTCTCCCGAAACAGAAACGGCACATCAGCACCAAACATATCGCGCATCACACCGCCACCCACGCCGGTAATGACCCCCATAGGAGCCGCCATCATCCAGGAGACAGGGGCTGCGAGGGCCACCTGTACTCCTACGACGGTGAATGCCGCGAGACCCACTGCATCCCAAAACCAAAGGGATTCTAGGGCCATGGACCAGTAAGCGGTGAGCCCTAACGAAACAAATCCAGTGCTGCTAGCCAAGAGCAAATAGAACGGCTCGTGAATCCAAAAGACAGGCAGATTGCCCAGCAATAAGTCTCGCAATGTCCCACCGCCGAGGGCGGTTAGGATAGCAAAAATGATGCACCCGACCCCGTTCACCCGACGTTTTTGGGCCACAAGCACACCTGTGAGCGCAAAAATCGCAACACCGAACAGATCAAGGTAGTAAAGCATCTAAAAACCCCGTGAAAACTAAATAGGTAAAGATGATGCAACCCAAAACAATAGTCCTGACTCTTCTACTTGGGTCCAACGAACAGGATTATGCAGGGGGTAGCCAGCGGCTCTGGGGATACGTCCTATGATGGAAACAAATTTCCATCGCCTGAACGCACCATGACTGCCACGCAATCGTTTGACGGGTCCGCCCTTCAGTCACAACTTCAAACCGAACTGGCAGGCATCGACCTCATTAGCGAACCGGCTCAGGTCCGCAAGCTTTCCCAGGATTACTCCAATTTCAGCCCCATCCTGTCTCCCAAGCTGGCCGAAAAAACGGGAGATTTAGTTGCAAGGCCGACCCATGAGGCCGAAGTCATTCGAGTGGTTGCGGCTTGTTTCAAACACGGCATTCCGATCACGGAACGCGGCGCAGGCACCGGGAACTATGGCCAATGCGTGCCGATGCAGGGGGGCGTGGTGCTGGACATGAGCCGCATGAACCAGGTGAAGTGGGTCAGGCCGGGGATGGCACGGGTCGAAGCGGGGGCCAAGCTCGCGGCGATCGACAAACAAACGCGGGACCAGGGTTGGGAAATTCGCATGGCGCCTTCGACCTACCGCACGGCGACCATTGGCGGATTTATTGGGGGTGGCAGTTGTGGGATGGGGTCAATTAACTTTGGCATGTTGAGCGATCGCGGCAATCTCCAAGCCGTCCGCATCGTCACTATGGAAGCAGACCCCCAGGTGATTGAACTACGCGGCGATCTCGTGCAAAAGGTCAACCACGCCTACGGCACCACGGGTATCATCACCGAATTAGAAATTCCCCTGGCCCCGGCCTATGCCTGGGCAGAACGGATTGTCTGTTTTGATCAGTTCATGGATGCAGCACGGTTTGGTCAGACGTTGGCAGATGCAGATGGTGTCGCCAAGAAGCTAATTAGTGTCTTTGCCGACCCGATTCCTGGCTATTTCACCGCGTTGAAATCCGTGATTCCGGCAGGGACAGCAGCCGTGTTTGTCATGGTTGCGGAGTCGAGCGTGGAAGCCTTTGACGGATTCGTTGAAGCAAGCGGTGGGAGCGTTGCCTATGCCAAATCTGCCGCTGAAGCGAGCAAAGCCACACCGCTGCTAGAGTACACCTGGAACCACACCACGCTCCATGCCCGCAATGTGGATGCATCGTTAACGTACCTACAAACGATTTTTCCCCGCGACCCGTCATTGGCGCTGGTGGAAACGATGTATGAAAAATTTGGGGACGAGGTGATGATACACCTGGAGTTTTTGCGCCAGGGCGGTGCAGCGATTCCCGGAGCGCTTCAGCTAGTGCGTTATACAACGGAAGAGCGGCTGAACGAAATTATTCAGATTCACCGGGAAGCAGGCTGCTTTATCCCGAATCCCCATGAGTACACGGTGGAGGATGGCGGTAGCGGCCAGGTCGATCCGGCAAAGGTTGCGTTTAAGGCGAAGGTCGATCCGCAGGGATTGTTGAATCCGGAGAAACTACGGGGGTGGGAGGAACGAAACTGAGCAATGGCGAGACACCAGGTGTTTAGTCGGGTTCTAGAGACAGCCTACTAAAGACTATCGTAAACACCCGGTGTCTGAAACCGAGGCGAGAGCGGAGAAACCGTTTTTTTGCGACGGTTTTGCTCAAGATTTTGGTTAAAAACC
>CALIJJ010000109.1 GCA_938017515.1 uncultured Pseudanabaenaceae cyanobacterium | reverse complement strand
CTCGCACTCATCGTTGGTTTGCTGGTTGTACCGCTACAAATGACGCTAATTCCAGTACTACGCACCTATAACCAACTCGGTCTCGCCGGTTCGTTCCTTGCGGTCTGGTTAGCCCACACCGGCTATGGTCTTCCCCTCGGCATCTATTTATTACGCAATTACATTGGCACCCTCCCCAAGGATCTAATCGAAGCCGCAACCATCGATGGCGCCGATCACCTCAAGATTTTCACCAAGATCGTCGTGCCGCTCTCCACCCCGGCGATCGCCTCCTTCGCCGTCTTCCAGTTCCTCTGGGTCTGGAACGATCTGCTGGTGGCGCTGGTGTACCTAGGCGGCAAAAAGGAAGTCGCTCCGGTGACATTGGTTTTAAGAAATTTGGTGGGCGATCGCGGCCAAGACTGGCACCTGCTCACCGCCGGCGCCTTCATCTCCATGACCGTTCCGCTGATCGTCTTCTTTGCGCTGCAACGCTACTTCGTTCGAGGACTCCTCGCGGGTTCTGTCAAAGGCTAACGAGGGTGTCGCAACGACCGGGATAAACAGCAGTTCAATCCCAGCGTTCGCTCTCCATTCTGCATTCTAAATTCTTCATTACCCATTACCCATGGCTCCCGTCAAATTCGAGCAAGTCACCAAACGCTATGACAACGGCTTTGTGGCCGTCAGAGATCTCAATCTCGACATTAACGATGGTGAATTCCTAGTCCTCGTCGGTCCTTCGGGCTGCGGCAAAACGACATCGCTGCGGATGCTGGCGGGCCTTGAAGACATTAGCCAGGGCAATCTGTACATTGGCGATCGCCGCGTCAACCGCCTCTCGGCCAAGGACCGCGACATCGCCATGGTCTTCCAGAGCTATGCCCTTTACCCTCACATGTCAGTGTTCGACAATATGGCCTTCAGCCTAGAACTTCAAGGCATGGGTAAAACCGAAATTCAGCAGCGTGTCACCACCGCCGCCGAGCAACTGGGCATTGAGGCCCTCCTCCAACGCAAACCCAAACAACTCTCCGGGGGACAACGGCAACGGGTCGCGGTGGGTCGGGCAATTGTGCGCAATCCTGCTGTTTTCCTCATGGACGAGCCCCTCAGCAACCTGGATGCCAAATTGCGGGTTCAGGCCCGCGCTGAGCTGAGCAAATTGCATAAGCAACTCAATACTACTTTCGTCTACGTCACCCATGACCAAGTCGAAGCCATGACCATGGGCAGCCGGATTGCTGTGATGAATCAGGGCATCCTCCAGCAAGTAGACACGCCCAAAAATCTCTACGACCATCCAACCAATACCTTTGTGGCTGGATTTATGGGCAGCCCCTCCATGAACTTCTTTGAGGGTGTGCTTCAAGATACAGAATCAGGGCTCACCATTAAAACTGAAACGTTTAGTCTACCGATCCCTAAAAACCGTCACAACCATTACCAAGAATGGAAAGATCAAGCTGTTATTTTGGGCTTAAGACCGGAACAGATCTACCACCCCAAATTTGTCGCTCCTGGGATTGAACCCGTCACCGTGCGATCGCAAGTTTCAGTGATCGAAATGATGGGCCATGAAGCCATTGTTTATCTCAATCTTCTGGATCACCCCTCATCCAACTTTCAAGATCAAGATGTAGCGGATCATTCTGATCAGTTCAAACGTTCCGAATTCATTGCCCGCATCGACCCCAGAGCGCCGCTAACACCCGGTGAAACGATCGAGATGGTCTTCGATGTAAATGGGATACATTTGTTCGATCGCACGACAAAATGCCTTCTATAGGGCCTAGATTACCTGCCATGAACGCTGGAAAAAGTCATGAAGGATTGACGATTCAGACCTTCACTGAGGCCCAGATCCCAATCCAACGAACGGTGCTAGAATACTCCTGAGATGAGTTTTCGGTTGTAGCGATTGTTCCTGGTATCGACGGGTTTTTCACGTTTTTCTTTGCCGGTTCCTCTCTGAAATCCACCTCTTTACACCACTAGTTACTGATTTTGGGGAGAAACCCACAATGTCCATCTATATTGGCAACCTTTCCTTCGATGCGACGGAAGAGGATCTGAACGAAGTATTTGCTGAATACGGCACGGTTAAGCGCGTCCAATTGCCCACCGACCGGGAAACCGGCCGCAAGCGTGGCTTCGGATTTGTCGAGATGAACTCCGACGAAGAAGAAGCTGCTGCCATCGAGGCGCTTGACGGCGCTGAGTGGATGGGCCGCGACATCCGCGTCAACAAGGCTCGTCCCCGTGAGAACAACCGCGGCGGTGGCGGCGGCTCCTTTGGTGGCGGCGGTGGTCGCCGCGATCGCTACTAAGGTTGGCCTTAGTATTCGATTCGCTGGCTGAACTGAGTCACTGAACGAAGTCACTGAACTGAGTCATTGAACAAAGTCACCGAACTGAGTCATTGAACAAAGTCACTGAACTGAGTCATAAAAATTGGGGGTCCCGGAGGCAGATGTCTCTGGGACCTTCCTTTTGGGGTATGTTGCCTGTAAGACGGTCCATTGACTCACTGTCCCCACGCCCCACAGCTCCCCAGCATTTCGCACTTCCCGCCGCCATCCCTTGCCGCCCACGCCAATGCCGCCCACCCTGCTCAACAATCGCTATCGAATTCTGGAGCACCTCAGCGGCGGTGGCTTTGGCGAAACCTTTTTAGCGGAGGACACTCACCTCCCTTCTCTGCGACGCTGCGTCGTCAAACGGCTGCACAATTGGGTCGATCAGCCAGCGCTAGAAGCAGACTTCCAGGCAAAGTTCCAACGCGAGGCGGCTCTGCTCGAAGCCCTGGGACCGGGCTGTCCCCAAATCCCTCAACTCTATGCCTACTTTGCTGAAAATCATGACCTCTATCTCGTTCAAGAATGGATCGAAGGCATCACCTTAGAGCAATGGGTCAAGGAACAGGGGCCCCAGCCTGTTGCCGTCGCTCGGTCCCTGCTGGCTCAGCTGCTGCCCGTGCTGGACTACGTCCATGAACAGGGGGTCATCCATCGAGATATCAAACCCAGCAATATTATTGTTCAGCCCCAGGGACAGCCTGTTCTCATAGACTTCGGCATTGCCAAGGAATTACTCAGCTCTCAACCTCAGCGCACCACAGCATTTGTACTCGGCACCGCAGGCTTCATGGCCCCAGAGCAAGCCATGGGGCAACCCTTCTACGGCAGTGATCTCTATAGTCTTGGGCTCACGGCGATCTATCTGATGACCGGGCGATCGCCCCAGTCCCTAGGACGCAACGAAACTGCCACCCTCCAATGGGTGCCTGCTGTGCGGGACAGCGGGTCGCTAGAGCCAGAATTTGTGCAGTGGCTAGATCGGGCGATTACCTTAAGCCCCGGCGATCGCTACGCCTCTGCCCTGGCGATGCTCGATGCACTCCAGCAACTCACCGGATCCGTGACGTCCAACGCAGCGATCGATGGCAACATCAGCAGCCCCCCTTTTCAATCCCCGTCACACACCCAGGCACAACCGCCGGAGACTGAAGCCGAAATCCTAGCCGCCACTGCTCCCCCCCCATCCACCCTGCACCAGATCACGGGCGCTTCCATCCTCGCCGCACACGCCAGCACGGCAACTCCCCCTCCATTGCCCGTGGCATCCCAGAGCGACTGCAACGCCCCAACCGCGACGCCCCTCCCCGCAACCCTCAGCCAGGCCAGCGCAGACGAGCCAACCAGCTTTCCGAGAAATCGCCAGATTCTGATCAATAAGGTGCGCAACTACTGGATCAAAGGCGTTCTGGAAACCTCCCTCCACGATCGTGCGCTCATGGCCCTCGGCTTCGAGCAACGCCTCGATTCCATCAGCCATCCCTGGTCCTTAGCCTGGGAAACCGAAGCCCAGCCGCGCCAGACCTTGGGGAGCAACGTTCGCGCCATTGAACTGTTTCAACAGCTCGGCACCGGCGGCACACTCTTGGTCTTGGGCAATCCCGGCTCTGGCAAAACCACAACCCTCCTGGAACTCTGCCGCGAACTCTTGGATCAAGCGGAAACCAATCTCCAGGCATCGATTCCCGTCGTATTTAATCTATCGACCTGGGGGCATCGCAGCAGCAGTCGAAGCAACCCGCGAAATGCTCGGCTGCGCCGTCGTGTGCCCAACATTGCTAGCTGGGTCGTCGAAGAACTAAATGCCCAATATCAGGTCTCCCAGGATTTAGCCCAAACATGGTTGACTCAGCAACGATTGTTACTGCTCCTCGATGGCCTGGATGAAGTCAGCAGCAGTCAACGGGAGAGCTGCGTTGAGGCGATCAATCAATTTGTGAAAACCCACGGCAATACGGAACTGGTGGTTTGCAGTCGTTCCCAAGATTATGAAGCCCTGGGTCAACAGCTTCAGCTCCAAGCAGCTGTCTTTATCCAATCCCTCACGTTTGAAAAGATTGATGCCTATCTCGCCTCTGCGGGTGCAGGATTAGGAGCGGTACGCCAAGCCCTGAGAACCGATGAAGCCCTGCGGGAACTGGCTCAATCACCGCTGATGCTGAATATCATTTCGTTGGCTTACCAAGGTATGGCGGCGGAGGAGTTGCCAGCGCTGAGCTTAGAAGCACGGCGATCGCATCTCTTTGAGCACTATATCCAGCGGATGTTGGCGCGGCGCGGCGCGGGTCAATCGGGCATCCAGTATGACCCCAAGCGGGCAATGCGCTGGCTAGTATGGTTAGCAAAGCAACTAAATAGCAAGTCGCAAACAATTCTCTTGCTGGAACAACTTCAGCCGAGCTGGCTCCAGTCCGCTTCGCAGATGTGGCTCTACCGCTGGGGGTTGCTGATTTGCTTTGTGTTGCTCTTGATCATTCCGGGCTATTCGGTCTTGACGCCCGCTCGTCTCTTTCTTTCAACGTTAATTTCTATCTGTGTGTTTGGGCCAATCTTTGGGGCAGCGCAGATCCGGACAGTGGAGACACTGAAGTGGTCTTGGCAGAAGGCACAGCAGAATATTGTGCCGGGGGCATTGGTGGGGGCGATCGCGGGCTTTGCGTTCAAGGTGCCCTATGAAATTATCCTCGACCCTAACCATTTCCAAATTTTCGACTTTAGCCAAGGTCTGTTTCCTTGGGCTTCGGTCTATCGGGGCACGGTGTTTGGTCTAAGCACGGGTCTACTCTTTGGCTTTATTCGAAGCTGGACGGGACCTGCGATTCGCCGTAAGGCAACGGTGCCGAATCAGGGAATTTGGCAGTCGGCGAAGCATGGCTTATTTTTTGCGTTTTTTGGTTTTTTGTCGCTGGGTGGTGCAGCGTTGATATTGGATCATTCCGTGCGGACCTGGGGTCTGTTTGGGATGTTGTTTGGCTGGTGTTTGGGGGGCGGGGAGGCTTGCGTGAAGCATTTGCTGTTGCGGCTGATGCTGTGGAGCAAGGGCTCGATGCCGTGGAATTATGCGCGGTTTCTGGATTGGGGGGTGGAGCGGATCTTTTTGCAGAAGGTGGGCGGGGGCTATATTTTTGTGCATCGCCTGCTGCTAGAGCATTTTGCCCGGAAGTAGGGGGTAGAAGTAGGGGCGAAAAAGTCGGGTGTGGCACAATGTTGAGTAGACCGCTACTTTGTTTGCAACCTTTGATGTGCCGATAAACGTTTTACATTGAGATGCAGATGCAGATTACGCTTGACCTTTCTGAAGATTTGGCTCGCAGGGTGAGTGGCTTAGAGGAAAAACTCCCTCTGGCTCTGGCGTTGGGTCTGGATGAATTGGCATCTCGCCCCCAGGAGGGGTTTAAGGGTTTTGTCGAGATTTTGGAGTTTCTGGCCAATCTTCCTAGCCCTGAGGAGGTTTTGGCGTTGCGGCCTTCGGAGACGTTGCAGGCTCAGATTGATCAACTCGCCGAAAAGTATAGGGCAGAAGCATTAACAGCTAACGAGACATTGCTTTGGAAACAGTATGAGTATCTGGAGCATGTTGTCCGCATGGCAAAGGCACGCGCCTATCTCAAGCTTCAGGAGCAGGCTGACGCGGCGTGAGTAGGACCTACGTTTCGACACAGTTACGGCGTGTAGTTGCTGGGCGCACGCACAATTGCTGTGCCTATTGTCTTCAGCCGGAGCTGTTTGCCTTGTGTTCTCATGAAATCGATCATGTGATTGCTGAGAAGCATGGCGGTGAGACGGTGGAGGGGAATTTGGCTTTGGCCTGTAAGTTATGCAACACCTATAAGGGAAGTGATATTGCGTCAATTGATCCAGAAAGTGGCGAGATTGTGCGGTTGTATCAACCGGGGCGTGATCGCTGGTCAGAGCATTTTCAGCTGGAGGGGTCTGGGCTGATGCCGTTGACAGACCTTGCCCGCACGACGGTCTGGTTGCTGGATTTGAATCGGAGTGAGCGGCAAGAGGAGCGACCTTTGTGGTTCGCTGCAGGGCTATTAGATTGGCTAGAAGTTGATTAAGATGGAAAGCATAAGCTGTTAAATTTTTCGATTCTTACTGGCGATATGCGTGATTCACTGCTGAGCCTTAAATGCTGGGATATCGCAGATAATGAAGCACGCGAAAACGTCGCTCGTGAAGCTATCGAATCCTTACAACAGTCGTTACAGCTCAGGCTGAATATTGAGAGGGTTTGGATTTCCAGAGAACAGTGCAACCAGAGCCTCCAATCCTCTCT
>CALIJJ010000108.1 GCA_938017515.1 uncultured Pseudanabaenaceae cyanobacterium | reverse complement strand
ACCCACATTGGCACTGACGCGCAGACCCACATCCCCACTGCCATCGATGGTGCCCTGGTCGAAGCTAAACTCCTGGCTGCTGCTGGTTAGCAGAGCGTCCCCCGTGGCACTGACAATGATGCCTTCAGCGGTGCTGTTGGTGATGACATTGTTGAGGGCTGCGCCACTGGGATTGCCCACGCTAGTGTTGTCGGGGCTACTGGGGCCGATCGCAATAATCTGCGACGGCACCTCAGGACCCAGCGAGCTAGCAGTGGTGCTAAACTCCATGCCCACCCGGTTATTGGCCAACTCATAACCCGCGATGGAAATGTCCACAGATTGCTGGGTTGTGGTGTTCTGGGCGAGGATGCCGCGATCGCCCGACCCTGTAATCTGATTGTCAAACATCGTCACGCTGCCGCCGACATTGTCCAAGAAGACACCGTTGGCCCCAGAGCCCGTGATGCTGTTGTTACGCAGCTCCACATTGTTGATGTTGCTAGCTGCCACGCCATTGCGAGGCGCATTTTGGAGTTGGAAACCAGCGAGGACCGTGCGATCGCCCAGGGTTACCAAATCCGGACCCGCTCCACCCGTGATGACGGGGAATACGCCATCGCCGGAATTCGGCAGTCCCACCGCAATGCCGTTGGCATTGGGCGCGGCATTGGTCCCCGTATTGAAGTTATCCACCGCTGAGAAGGGCAAGCGGGTCTGGGTGGCGGGGAAACCGGGGAAAGGCATCCCCGCAATGGTTTGCTGAGGACCCTGGGAGAGCACCCGCACCCGCTCCGGAACCGCGAAGGCGGGAATGGCCGTGCCCGGAGCCGCTTCACCATCGACATAGACAATGGTATTGCCATCACTGAACGTCGCCGGGTCACTGTTGATCAGGGCCACGGCATCCGCCACCGTGCCAAAGGGCGCTTCGGCAGTCCCGTCGCCGCCGCCATTGCCCAGGGTGACATGAACAAAGCGATAGTCTTGCTCTTCTTCGGGATTGCGCAGCGGTTCAATCGTCTGCTCTGAGAAGTTCTCTCGCTGGGTTCGTTCCTGCACCGCTACCATCTGACGTCGTTGCAGTGGATCTCTCAGGCGAATGGGAACTTCGTTGGCATCCTGAAATTCCCGGTCTTTCTTCTTCTGGAAGCGCACCTGTGGGAAGGTGGCACCGATGGAGAAGGCAAGATTGGTTCCAAAAATACCGTCATGCTGGAGGGCAATGCCCGCATTGAAGTTAGATGCAAACGTTGTGCTTAAACGGAGTTGTCCGCCTAGGCTGGTTTCTTCCCCGGTCAGGAGGTAGCCTCCGACGGCTCCGACCAGCTCGCCGCCGTCCCATTCACTGAGTTGTGTCGCCACCTCGGCATCAAAGCCGCCGAGGGCCTCCTCTTCCTGCAAGATTCGCTGGCGATCGCGCACGGCGGACAGCACCAGCTGATTTCCTTGAAATGCTGTGGCCGTTTGCAATCCCGTATCAATATCAATATCTTGAATCGTATTCTTACGTTTACCCAAGGGCAGATAGCCATTCATGCGGAAGTCCCAGTCTTTCCCGAGACTTTCGTAACCAGCGGCCAACTGATAGAAGTTACTCTCGTCCGTAAAGTGACTATCTAGACCGATAAATCCGCCCCGTAGGCGATCGGTCTCTCCCTCCTGGTTAATCCCTCGATAGCCCAGACTGAGGTTCCAACCGAAATGGCCTCCATTATCGAGGAGCAAGTCCCCTTCCAAAAAGGTAACGTTTTCTCCAGGGGTTTGTCGGATAGGCAGAAATCCACCTAGGCCAGTAATTCCATCAAATCCAGCCTGAGAACTCGTATGGTTCACACTGAAACGAGCTGGGATCTTAAGGGATTGCACCTCAGATTCACCTGCGCTCAGGTCAGATGGCTCATCCATCGCCTGGGCAATCGATGTTTTTGCAACTGTGTTGACTTCCGCCGCAGTCTTGGACGTCCCATTGCCTGAGAACTGAGGCGCGACAACTGTGGGATTAGAACCGGAGAATGACGCCTGAGCGACCTCTCGAATAGCACGGCTTGATCGCGTTGATGAATCCTGCTCAGAGGCAGGATTGGGTGCAAGGGTCGAGCCACTCATTTCTTGAGCTGAAGCACAGAGGGGACGACTCACTGACCCCAAAAAAGCACCACAGCTGAGTGAAAAAAGTAGACGCCCATATCGCACGTCTCGTGGCCACTGCCTTTCACCATTAGATAGAGTTTGATTCATTGTTTTGCTTGAAGATTGGAGTGGAAAGAAGCACCCTAACTGCAACTACCACTGAAGCTTCAAACACATGGAATATGAGGCAATTACCTCAATCAGACACGCTGGACTATGACATGAGAGTTCTTGATATTGATGGGTTCGGAAGGCTTTCGTTGTGACTCCATTAAATCGAGTCGTGCATTTTTATACCTGCGCACAAAAGCTGAGATTCCGTTCAAAATCATGCTGAAATACGCTAAAACATGGAGACCAGAGGGAGTACCATTCATCGATGCTTCTCACTTTTTGGCTTCATGGTAAAGAAATGAAAAAGCAATGGGAATCAACGGAAGCTTGTTTGTTGGATTAACGGTCATTTGTCGAACTCAGTCGTTGTTTTTGATGTATCAAAAACAACTCAAGACACTCAGTGTCTAAAACGCTAACGCAAATACGACAAGACAAGCTCGGACAGTTGTGCGGAATGACCCGCAATTCAGACCCCCCTGGGGAATCCATGGGACATGGAGAAAATTAAAGAATTTGGTCAGGGTTTAGCTGAGCAGCACCGTCTAAAATTATTTGGCAAATATTTGCAATGTTTCGGCTAATTTCATTCGGGGACCCTGCATAAACGCTATGAGAGTCGCAACTACCTATCGCTTTGCTCGTTTGCTACGCCCTTCATTGTCCCGTGCTTGTATGACTGCGATCGCAGTGACAGCGTTAAGTATTGGAGGCTGTGCCTCCCCCAATCCTCGTACCCAAACGCCACAGGATGTGGAAGGGGCAGGGGGGGGGCAGGACCCGATCGCGGGAACGTCTCAGCCCACCACCGTTGATGTTGTTGCCCCCAAGCCGCCCCAGAAATTTGAACTGGGCCTGTTCACTGCCGATGAGCTGTTTGAAGCCGGAAGTGGGGGCTGCGGAATGGCCTTGACCCCTGCCCGGGAAGTACTGGAGGACAGCACCGCTCCTGGAGACCTTTTGCTGTTCCACAGCGTTGATGGCTCCCCTATGTTGATGAAGATCAATGGAGAATTGGTGCCTTTTACCCTAGAGGAAGGTCGTGGAGAAGCATTCTATGGCCAAACGCTCAGTCAAACCTTCAGCAATGCCGATCTGAATCTCATCGCGGTGGTTGATGTGGATCCAGGGGAAGAGGGAGAATTAGAGTCCATTGATATCCCTAGCGGTTCACTCCAGCTCCAGGCCGGTAGCGAAACCATCGCCATCCCTGTAGAGGGAGACGCAGGCTGCTAAAACAGGGCCGCAAGGAGATTCGTTGGTTCGTTCCGGGAACTCCCGTGTGGGCTTCAAAGTCGGTAGGATAAGCCTGATTCTTTAGATTCCCTTGTTGTCTTCGCGGAGTTTTTGGACGCTAGTGTTTCGCTAGATCCCATTGCCGACCTATGTTGATGAACGTTTTTCCCAAATCCTTTCCGACCCAAATGCTTCTTGCCCTAATCCTGGGCGGGAGCGCGGTCACGGTGGCGACCGCCGTGACCGCAGGGGCGTCCCTCGCCCAGGTGAGTCCGTCACCTGGGGTACTACCGACTTCCCCGCAAGAGGCCCAGGAGCAGGCCTTGGAGACCCTCGATAGCGCTCGCTACTTTGCGATCCAGCCCACGTTCGACCATGCCTCGCCCTTTTCGGAAGGTCTGGCTCCGGTGCGGGTTGGCAATCGTTGGGGATACATCAACGCTGGGGGGGAAACGGTGATTGAACCTCTGTTTGACTCGACCTGGGGATTTTCTGAGGGACTGGCCCTGGTACAAATGGGCGACAAGCGGGGGTTCATTAACACCTCAGGCAAGCCTGTGCTGCGCATCAAGTCGGCGGTGGGATTCATTAGCCCGACTTTCTCAGAAGGACGGGCCGTGATCGAGGTGAAGAATCGCTGGGGATATGTGAATGCCAAGGGCAAGCCGGTGATTCCGCTCAAGTTTCAGAAGGGCCGGGATTTTTCGGAAGGATTGGCGGCGGTGAAGTCCCAGGGGAAATGGGGCTACGTCGATACCAACGGGAAAATGGTGATTGAGCCAACCTTCGAGCGAGCCTGGGAGTTTGTGGATGGTCTGGCCGTGGTGCAGGTCAACGGTGTTTTGGGGTTCATTGATCCCCAGGGCTCGTTTGTAATCTCGCCGAAGTTTGAAGATGCCGAGGACTTTGCGGAGGAGCTGGCTGCGGTGCAGTTTGAGGGCAAGTGGGGCTATATCGATCGCAGCGGTACATTTGTGATTCAGCCCCAGTACAGCCGCGCCAAGAACTTTTCTGAAGGTCTGGCTGCGGCCCATCTCAATGGCCAGTATGGCTACATCGATAAATCAGGGGCATTTGTGATTGAGCCTCAATTTGATGATTTTGTGGGTAGCTTTTCTGAGGGGTTAGCGATGATTCGGGTTGGGCGGCAGGCAGGCTATATCGATCGCACGGGCGATCGCGTCATTGCGCCTCAGTTCAGCCTCGCCACCAATTTCAGAAATGGTTTGGCTCCGGTCAAGCAGGGTCGTAAATGGGGGTATGTGGGGCAGCCTCAATAGACCTGATTTGGGCTCTGAAACTTAGACGCTGAAACTTAACGGATATAGCTGGGATTGGTGCAGTAATCTGGACTCTGTTGTCTAACCGCTCTGCCTGACACCGCTCCTTTGCTATGGCTGAAACCGCTGTGCCGCCTGTTCATTTACGCCTCTACCTCGACACCGCTGACATGGCCCAGTGGGATGCTTGGTTGTCTGCGGGCATTTTTTATGGTGTGACCAGTAACCCACTGTTGTTGGAACGTGCCAGCCTACCCTGTACTCACCTGCAATTGGAACAGTTGGCCCACCGAGCTTTTGAGATGGGAATGCAGGAAGTGCAACTGCAAACCTGGGGCGGCACAGTTGAGGCGTGGGTGGCCAATGGGCAACAACTCGCTGCGATCGATCCCCGCATTGTTGTGAAAGTCCCCGTTACCCAGGGGGGCACTGCCGCCGCCGCCCAATTGATTGGCCAGGGCGTTCGTGTGACCCTCACCGGCATCTATGAAGTCCATCAAGTGTTGATCGGAGCGGCGCTGGGGGCAGAATACGTCGCGCCCTATTTGGGGCGTATCAATGACTTTGGCCGTAATGGCCGGGAAATCCTAGCCGCCATGCAGCAGGCCCTCAACGGCGTGGGAAGCCATACGCGAATTTTAGCGGCCAGCATTCGTGAGGTTGATGACATTGCGGCTCTGGCAACCCAGGGGCTCGATACCTTTACCTTTTCCGCTAAGATTGCAGCGCAATTATTTGATGTTGCTGCAACCAAGCTGGCAACGGCGGACTTTGAGCGTGCTGCAAGTCAGAGCCAAGAGGCTTGACGATGCGACGGAGTGGATCAGCACTGATTCAATCCCGAAGTCGTTGCTATCCAGAAGTCTGAACGTTCGGATATTTCAAATGTTCGGATATTTCAAACGTTTATATATTTCAAATGTGTGGTGAAGGATGTGGGCGGGATGAAACAATGGCGCTGGATTGCGGCAATGGTTGCTGTGGCGATTATGATTGGGGCTTGGGG
>CALIJJ010000107.1 GCA_938017515.1 uncultured Pseudanabaenaceae cyanobacterium | reverse complement strand
GCCATGATGCAAATGCGGATTAATCTAGCGATGATTTTGCAGCGCTTCCGGCTGACTCCCGTGGCGGGCTACCAATTCCAACCGGCTTTCCAGTTCAACACGCGTCCAAAAAACGGGATGCCCATGGTGTTACAACTGCGTGGGGGAGCACCTAGCCATGACTAACTTGCGGAGTGCTGGACTGGGCCAGATAAATGCCAGCCAATACGATCGCAAACCCGAGCCAAGTGCTCTGGCCAATGGCCTCGCCAAAAATCACCCAGGCGAGTAAGCCACTGAGGACGGGCTCCAGGAGTAGGCAGAGGGAAACAAAGCTGGATGAGAGCTGAGCCATGCAGTCTGCCAGCAGCCGCTGGCCCATCCCTTCACCAACAATCCCCAGACCGACGACCGCCAAGCCTGCTGTCGCGGTGTGTGGAAAGAGCTGCTCACCCTGGACAAGAATGAATGGCAGGAGCAACGCACTCCCCACAGCACAGCGCCACAGCAAAATGGTTGTGGCTGAGAACCGTTGGCGCAGTTGCTCTACCAAGAGAAAGTAAGCGCCTAAAAAGACAGCGGATAGAACGGCATAGATGTCGCCCAATAATTGTCCGCTATGTTCGCTTCCTGCTTCCGCTGCGCCGATGGTTGAGG
The DNA here is from genome assembly GCA_938017515.1 of uncultured Pseudanabaenaceae cyanobacterium. Lineage (GTDB taxonomy): Bacteria > Cyanobacteriota > Cyanobacteriia > PCC-9006 > JAAUQQ01 > JAAUOP01. Next base: position 19,746 of record CALIJJ010000107.1, on the reverse strand, counting down.
GTGCAGCGAGATCACCAAACCCGAGATAGAGCGCCCCCCCCAGTGCCAGTGCCATGCCCAGCACAAAGCGACGCTCAAAGCGCTGGCTAAGAAAGAGCCAAGCCCCCAGACTGGTGAACAACGGGGTTAAATTGTTCAGCAACATTGATTTGGCAACCGTGGTGTAGGTCAGGGACATCGCCCACAGCACCAGAGAAGTGATTGCCACAACGCCGACGCTCAACAGTAAGAGCCATTGGTTGCGGTTTATCGGCGATTCGGTCGGTGACACTGAGGATAATGCAGGATCTGAGGGAGAAATTTCGGCATCAGATGGAGCATCCGCTTGAGAGGTAACGGGTTGTCGTGGCTGGCCCAGCAACCGCCCCAAGCCAAAGACGCATAGAAAAATTACGAGACGGTTGAAGACCGTTGCATCAGCACTGAGGTCCGTTTCACTGAAGCGAATGAAGATGGGGGCAAAGGACACCGAGAGGAGGGCGATCGCCAGCTTAATCAAAGGAGCTGATGCTGGAGCCAATACACGAGGCGAAGGGCCTAATACGATGGCTGAAACAGAAGGCTCCGTCGAGGTCTCCGGATGCTTCTGCGGTTCCCATTGGGGCTGAGGAGGGGCAGAAGACGTGAAAGATGCGGCGGAAGAAGGCAGAGTCATGGCGCGAGCGAAAGCAAAGAATCATATGAGCTGAACGAGCAAGCGTTGGACGCATCCAGCGTTGACTTCAGGATTCCCAAAAGTATAGATTGACGGCTACCTCGCAGCCTGTTGCCTGGGTGACATTTCCCCTCCCCCTGGGCGCTGGAGAATCTAAATATTTTCAGACTGTGTCAGCTTCTCCTTCTCAAATGCACCGACAATGAGGTCTATGGATCTCTTTGACCACCATCGCCAACGCCTTGCTGCAACCGATGCGCCTTTGGCAGCAAGGATGCGACCGCGCACGCTGGATGAATTTATTGGCCAGGATCACATCATTGGCCCCGGACGACTGCTACGTCGGGCGATCGCCGCTGACCAAATTTCCTCCGTGATCTTCTACGGCCCCCCTGGCACGGGCAAAACCACGCTGGCCCAAATTATTGCCAACGCAACCAGTGCCCACTTCATCGCGATTAATGCGGTGTTGGCGGGCGTGAAAGATATCCGGGGGGCGATCGCCGAAGCCCAGGATCGCCAGGGTCAGTACAGCATGCGCACGATCCTCTTCGTCGATGAAGTCCATCGCTTTAACAAAGCCCAGCAGGATGCCCTATTGCCCTGGGTGGAAAACGGCACAATTATTTTGATCGGAGCCACCACCGAAAATCCCTACTTTGAAGTCAATAAGGCCCTGGTTAGTCGATCGCGATTATTTCAGCTGCAGTCCCTCGAAGAGGCAGACCTACAGCGAGTCGTCGATCAAGCTCTGAGCGACGAGGAACGCGGCTACGGCACTCGCCCGATTCAGCTTGAGCCTGACGCCCGTGCCCACCTGGTCAACGTCGCCAATGGTGACGCCCGTGCCCTGCTCAATGCCCTGGAATTAGCCGTCGAAACAACGCCCAGCGACGATAAAGGTCAGCTCGTGATCACCTTGGACGTCGCCGAAGAATCGATCCAGCGGCGAGCTGTGTTGTACGACAAAGAAGGGGATGCTCACTTTGACACCATCAGCGCCTTCATCAAAAGTGTGCGAGGCTCCGACCCCGATGCTGCCCTCTACTGGCTGGCACGCATGGTCTATAGCGGTGAGGACCCCCGCTTCATCTTTCGTCGGCTGATCATCCTGGCCAGTGAAGACATTGGTTTGGCTGATCCCCAGGCCATCGGTGTGGTGACCGCCTGTGCCACTGCCTTCGATCGCATCGGCATGCCCGAGGGGCAATATCCCCTCTCCCAGGCGACGCTGTACCTGGCCAACGCCGCCAAGTCCAACAGCACCATGGGCTTTTTTGAAGCACTCAAGGCGGTACAAAATGAGCGTTCCGGTGATGTTCCGAACCCCTTGAAGGACAGCAACCGCGATAAACACAGTTTCGGCCATGGTGCGAATTATAAATATCCCCATGCCTATCGCGACCACTGGGTTGCCGAGCAGTATTTGCCCGGTGGGTTGCAGGGGCAAGTCTTCTATCAGCCCTCGAACCAGGGCTGGGAGGCGAAACTGGCCGTGCAAGTCACCCAGCGGCGGGAAGCCCAGATTGCGGCCTTGGCCGATGGCGATCTGGCACTTCCCGAAGTCTTGAGCTTTGGGCCGGTGGACCGGGGGGCTGAGCGATGGTTGCAACGAGCCATGGGGCAGGCCGGGGAGCGGCTGGGACTTGTGCGCGATCGCATGTTTGAGCAGGCAAACTGTCAACGACATCATGTGGTTCTTGATCTCAACGCAGGGAGTGGTTTATTCACCTGGGAAGCTATCCGGCAGGTACCGGAAGGGGGAGTTTATGCCCAAGTCAGGAGTGAGGTGGAAGCCCAACAGTTGCAGACCCAATCTCAGTCGTTGCCGGACTTACTGCGCCCTGTCCCTCTATATTTGTCCGGGTTATTCGGCGGCGAAGGCAGGGGTGAAGAGGGAACGGCTTCAATGCTTAAGTTTGATCGAATCATGGGTCGCAATGGAATAGCTGAAGGAATAGCGCAGGGGATGATGCCGGAACTGTGGGTGAAGCAACTGTGCGATCGCCTCAGACCCCAGGGCCGAATTATTTTGGCAGAGCAATGTCCGCAGATGAGTCAGCGTCTATCGGCATGGCTCTCGGAACAAGGGTTGCCGAAGCGGCCTAAATATCAAAAATTGCTGAAGCAACTTCAGATCGCTGAAAAATCGATGTATGAGACGTTTCCTGAACTGAGCTGGGGACCGAAGACAGCGCGGCAATGGTTTGAAGAAACCCAACTCCAAACCACGGTGACGCTAGAACGAACATCAGTGTCAATCGCCCTGACGTCGGATTTGATTGCACGTTGGTTTGATGAACGTCCGGTTAGTTATGGATCTCGCCTGGGGAGTCAGCTCAGTTCTGAAGCGGTTCTGCAGGTGCAACAGATGTTTATGGAAACGCTGTCAGGGCAAACGCGGGAATTAAAAGGGGCGATCGTTTGGATCGTTGCCCAGTCTCAATCTCAGCGTTAGAGCATGAGAGAGATGGTCGTTCAAGAAATCGTTGTAAACCGGAATGAGGAGAAGATACCGAGCCAAGTTTGAACCGGGCTTAGAGCTGTGATTCTGCGGTATCCGCTAAAAAGCGATGATACAGTTCGTCTTGGCTGGAAACACCAATCCACTTGACATCCATCCGTTGAGCGGCTCGGACTAAGCGTTCATACAGATAGGATGCAACCCAATCCGCATCGGCGGGGGTGCGGCAGTCAATGCGCAGTTCTTGGCCATAGGCATGAGTAATAAGACGTAGTTCACAGGGGGTCGGTAGGTAAAAGCGTTGGCGGAGATGATGCTGAAATTTCATGAAGCTTACGGTTGAATGGGTCACAAGCAAACCCCTGAGATGAATGCGTGAACTCCGAAGAGGCATGGGCCAATGGGGAAGTTCCGCGCTGATGTGCCTATAGTTACACTAGACCTGCAGCTACGCTAAGGAGAGGCACCTCTGGGGTGATACTCCTCTAAAGGGTCTACCCCCTGATCGGTGGGGCCTCCTGCTAGGATGAAAAGCAAGTTTGAGACCTGTTATCTCGTCAGTTCGTCATGCCCCTCGATCCCCCCGGCTTTTTGAGTCATTGGCAAGATGCCCTTACCCTTGGCAGTTACCTCGCATTCACGGTGTTTATTGCGTGGCAAATTTTCACGCGAACTTAATCCCGATGTCTGGATCGCGATATCTTTCTCGTGACAGCTTTCATCTGATAGTTTGAATTTGGCGGTCTGAATCTGGCAGTCAGCACCCAAGCTCCCTCGTTCCAGTCAGCCAGGGCAGGCCGTGATTATCGAGCCATAACTAAACTGACCCGCTAGTAGCATTGAGTTGCCTAGCGCACTAACGTCAGCATTAGACCTCTTGTCTCACTCTGCTGGCCCTCTCCCAAAATCCCTCTCCCAAGCATGGGAGAGGGACTTTCAAGCTCCTCTTCCCCCAGAATTGGGGTAAGGGGTTGGGGGATAGGGGCAGCTTTGGGTTTCGTGCAAGAGGTCTAATGGCCTGGAAACTATGTTGTCGGCACAGGGCGATCACCCTGTTGAAATCGCAACCAGGAATCCTTCAAGGCTTGGGGGGCTGGGTTTTTGGCATCGTACACCACCAGCACATTCGTGAGGGGACGTTGGGCATCGAGCAAAACCTTGCCCCGGTGGGCGAGGGCCACAGAGGTCCCACCATCAAAATTCATGGCTTCATAGCAGCCCAGTGCCTTCATGGCCTTGGCTTCCTGCTCTAGGGAAAGGCTGCGGAGGAAGGTGGCCAAGATGATTTTATCCCCACCCTTGGGAAAGCCAAGTGCCATGCGAGTACCGACGCCGAGGACGTGGGGGTCCCGGAAGCCTTCGCTCTTGGGTGCGATCCAAAGCTTGCCCTGCTTAAGGAGTCTGGGACCGGAGGTAATGGAAAACCAATGCTGATCCCACTGGGGCTTGCCTTCGGTGCGTGCGGTGATCATCTCCGCCTGGTTGCCCGCCCGAATCCCCAGGGTGGTGCCATAGTTTTCCCAGCGGCTGTATTTCAAGAAGCGGCCTTCAGCCACCATATTCCCCATGACGCGCTTTTCAGCATCCATGCTGAAGAAGGTGCCGTTGGCGAGGACCGCCGCGGGGTAATGGTTGACAAAACTTTTGAAGGGCTCATCCCCCTTCGAGGCTTTACCACTATTTGCTTTGGTGGCGCGGTTGGCCAGGCCAATGCTCAGAAAAGTATCGGGATCTCGCAGATTGATAATCGTCCGGTACAGCGGAATCCCTGCGATCGTGATGCGCTCTAGCTGGACGGGAGACGATGCAATGGGAGCGGGAGCGGCGCGATCTAAAGACTCGGACCCCGGGGATTTCGGGCTTGCAGACTGGAAATCAACCCGTCCGGAATCATTGGAGGTCAGCAGTCCTTGGCGGGACAGTTGCAGGGCTTTCGGTGAGAAGACCAGGTCTCCAGCCCTGCGATAGGCCCAATTTCCCATCAGCGCACCAGCCACGATGAGGAAGGTTCGGCGTCCTGCGTGACCTGTAACGCTGTTTTGGCGATGCTGACGTTTGAGCTGACGACGTTTTTGCTGTCGTCGCTTCCGCTGTAGCCGCTTGTCGTACCTCGGCGCATTTTCCATAGCAAATTAAAAGAACAGGGATGGAGGAAGAGGGCTCCAATCACGAGAGTAGGGAGGTGGAAACGATACGACGATGCTGCGATGGGGATACGTTAATAAAATTGTGCCCATGGAAGGCTCTGAAAAGATGCTGCAATTCCAAAGATTTTCCGCAGAATTTCCGCTGGCTTGATGATGGATCCCGGTGATGCCACAACGCACATCTTGTGTCTTGTCATCTGGCAGGTTACTCCAGAGCATCGGCAGTACCATCTCGCTTGATTTTAGCCGTCTCGCTTGACGCTAGATGTAGCAGCAAGTTGATGAGCTGGACCTGCTGGGGAAGGAGAACAGACCCCGCAGCGATCGCCCTTGGCCGACCCGCTATGCAGTCTCGTTGGTGGAACGCGTCAGCGGCTGAACCGCTTCTGCAATAACGGCATAGAAGGGGTCCGCACTGGGTAAGCCAAACAGCTGAAAGATTGAGGATGAAGTCGGAGCATTGATAATCGCCTCGGGCTCGGCAAAGCCAGGGGTTGCGCGAACGTAGTTCTTCACCAGCTCGATGCGTCCTAGCTCTGAACTATTGCTCCAGGCCTGAATGGCTTTGTGGGGGAACATCCGGTTGGAGAAGCTAATGATTGCAATACCGCCCGGTTTGAGCATGCGGCGCATCTCGGCGAAGACTATTTCTGGCTGCTGAAGGTATTGAACCGAGACAGTATTGAGGATGGCATCAAAGCTGGCATCCTCAAGCTCAAACCGAGGGTTTTCATTCAGGTTTTGAACAAAGTAATGATCGAGGCGAGGATTGCGATCGAGTTCTGCCTCATTCATGCCGTGACCTTCCACATGGGCAAAGCTGACGTCTTCGGGGAGATGAGAAACCCAACTGCTCATCATGTCCAGGACTCGGCTACCGGGTTGCAGCCGTTGGCGGTAGAGCTGGGTGAGTTGGTCAATGAACCCTTCATCGACATGCGTCACAAAGCGGGGGGTGTCGTAAAAGAGAGTATCGCTACTTTCGTCTTGTTTGCGCCGTTGGGTATCGCTGAGAAGCATGGTTCGATGCAGAGAGCTTTAGGTCTACCCATAGTTTACAGAAATTAAAATGGACATTGCTCTCTGAGCCCAATGAACCCGCCATAATGGATCCTAGAGAATAAAGCGTTTGTGCTGTTGCCCTTTTGACAGCTTATGTTGACTGGTCTTTTGGTTCTACTCATTTTTCTGTTCGCACTGCTGCCTGCGGCGCTCTGTTGCTTGCAGTTGCGTTGGTTAGATCGTTATGGGGATGCCTACTGGCAGTCGCTGCATGGGCGATTCCCCCGGCGATTTCGTTCGGTGCGACGCTCGACTCGCGTGCAAGGGATTCGTCGCCAGGAAACGAGCGTGCCTGAGTTTCGCTATGTCAATGGCGTGGGCTATTTCATAGGGGATTTGGGCTGTGCGTTTAATGCGCGATCGCCCCATGTGCGCTGTGCAGTCAATCCCTTGGGCCCTTGTAAGGGCTGTCGAGCTTACCAAGCTAAATCCTTTGATTCTGCTTCTATCCGTCCTTGAGTCTTGAAATATTCTCGCACTGGACAAGTCAGATATACGCTGCTTAGAACCCCGTATATCCCGATCGCGCGTTAGGTTGCTGGTGGGTTGAGTCCCAGGTTTTTGCGGATTCCTCTGTCTAAACAAATCGCAAACTAGGAGGAGTAATGTCTGCTCAAGTTTTCCTCTTACTCCTGTTGTAATTTTCATGACGCGTCCCTCAGCCCAGCACCATATGTTTCGATTTGCCAACGGCGTTGTTCTTTCCCTGTCCGCCTTGGGCATGGGGGCTTCTCTCACGCCTTTGCATGCCCAAAGCCTAGATCGCTTCTCGCGAGAGACGACCCCTGAGTTTGTGGTTGCTAGCGGGCTCAAAGCGACAACGGCCAAAGCCAATCCTTGGAAAGCTCCGAAGAAAGGATTGCCGGGGAGTCGCGAGGATGGGGGTACGCGAGCCGATGCTGGGCAAAGTATGTCTGTTTTTGCCCCTGCGGGAGGTGTCGTTGCATTGGCTGCGACCGAGCCCAGTCTGATGGTTCGCCTCGATGAATCGATGGCTGCTCGCAAAATCAATCTGTTGGTGACGGATCAGGCGGGCGACGTGATCTATGACAAAGCATTCCAGGTTGCTGGACAAACTGGAATTTTCCGCATGGATTTGGCTGAGGAAGACTTGAAGCAGTCCCTCAAGGACGATCAGGAATATGACTGGAATCTGATGGCGTTGCCTGAGGACCCACGCTCGTTTGATTTTGGCTCTGCGAAAAATCCGACGATCTCGGGTAAGTTTCGCCGCCTGCTGCCCGGAGACGGCAGTGGACTGGACAAAACCATTGCCCAGGACTTGGCCGACGCCTCTCCCTTGGGGAAAGCCCGAATAGTGTACGAAGAACTCGGACACTGGCATGAATGTGCCAGCATTCTGAGCAAAATTATGGAAGATCCCAATACTTCACCGGAAGACTTAGCGAAGGCAACTCAAGCCTGGACCCAAGTCATGACCTATGGCGGGCATGAAGAAATCGCAGCAGAAATGCCGATTCCTTCACCCATAGTGGAGGTTGATGCGATGGCAATCTCTCACTAAGCCTCCAAAGGCTGAATATCCAAAGACTGAGCCTCCAAAGACTGAGCCTCCAAGAACCCCCAACGCTTATTCTCAGCCAACACCGCTGTGGCGGCGGCAACCATAAGCGGTTTGGCGAAGAAATAGCCCTGGCCATACTCGCAATGGAGTTGCTTGAGCACTTCAGCCTGGTTTTGTGTCTCAACACCCTCGGCAATAATATCCATGCCGAGGTTGTGGCCCAGGCTGACAATCGTTTTGACAATTTCTTTGTTTTCGCTGGCTTCTTCCATTTGCATCACAAAGGATCGATCGATCTTCAGGGTATCGAGCGGAAAACGATGCAGATAACTGAGCGATGAATAGCCTGTGCCAAAGTCATCCAGACCCAGCTTGATCTCTAGAGATTTGAAGCGCAGCAGCAGGGGGATGGTGGCTTCAACATTGTCCATTACCATGCTTTCAGTCAGTTCGAGCTTGATGCTGTTGCCTGGGAGTTGGGTTTCTTCCAGAATGGCTGCCATTTGTTCAAAGAGGTCAGGCTGGTTGAATTGTTGAGCCGATAGGTTAATGCTCATGATCAAATTTTCGGTTTTCAGCCGGGGGAACTGCGATCGCCAAGCCTGGGACTGCCGACAGGCCTCCGCAAAGATCCATTGCCCCATGGGAATAATCAGCCCTGTTTCCTCGGCAATGGGAATGAATTCCCCCGGCGAGACAATGCCCCGTTCGGGATGTTGCCAGCGAACTAGAGCTTCGAAGCCTGCGATCGCCCCCGTTGTTAAATCAACAAGAGGCTGGTAGGTGAGAAATAGCTCGCCTCGCTGTAGGGCAAGTTTGAGGTCCGTTTCAACCTGGAAGCGTTGAGCGGCTTGGCTGCGTAATCCGTTAGAAAAGACTTCATAGCGTGCTTTTCCGAGGGATTTGGCCCGGTAGGTGGCGGTGTGAGCATCCTGAATGAGTTGTTCCGGATCATAGCGATAGCCTTCTTGGGCCAGACTAATGCCAACGCTGGCGGTGGTGGAGATCTCTGTCCCATTGAGCGTAATGGGGTCGCTCAGTTCTTGCTGGAGTTTGTCAGCAAAGTCGGTGGCTGATTGGGAATGGTTGATCGGTCGCAACAAGAGGCCAAAGGCATCTTTATCGAGGCGTGCGACTCGATAGGGGTGGTTGCCTAGCTTGCGTGCGATCGCCTGCAAAAACTGATCGCCCACGGGATGACCAAAGGTTTCATTAATCGTTTGAAAGCGATCAATATCAATAAAGAGGACAGCCAGACAGCCGTCCTGAGAGGCCTGATGTCGCTGGAGGGCTCGGGCGACTTGGCGCTTGAATAATTCTCGCGTGGGCAAACCGGTCACTGGATCTCGCAACGTGGCATAGAAGCCGCGATAGGTGACCATGGCACCGCTCGTGAACACAAAGGCCACGATGGGTAATCCCACCGGAACCCACAGCGCTTGGCTAAAGAGCAGGATGCTGAGAGCCATCAAGCCGCTGAGACTGATGATGCTGCTGAGCGCTAGAGAAAAGGGATGCTTGAGATACCAGGCGAGCAGACCGCCGAGCAAAGACCAACTCCAGACCCAGAGCAATTCTGCCGACCCCGGCCAGCCCTCTAAAAGAGGGCGCCCCTCCAGCACCGCATCCAAGAGTTGACTCGTCATCTGGGCATGGATGTGAACACCGGGTACCCAGAAGAGTTCCTCCATCGCATTCGCCCGGTAAGGCGTTTGTTTGTTGTCCTTCAGGCTAGGCGCTGTGGCACCGAGGAGAACAATTTTTCCCTTGACGAGGGCGGGGTCAATATCACCATTGATCACGTCGGTTAGACTGACGGAAGCTGCCACCCTGTTTTCGGAACGGTAGCGTAGCAGGTACTGATAGCCCGCAGCGTCAATGGTGCGATAGCCACCTGTATGGTTTTGAATGGAGCGCAGACGGGTCTCACCAATCGTTAGATGGTCACCATCGACGCCGAAGCTCAGTGGCGTTTCTGTTGTCTCGCGATCCGAGAGATACTTGAGCGCCAACCGCAGGGAAAAGGCATAGAGATTCTCATCATCGAGACTAGCAAAGGCAAACTGGCGACGAACCACTGCATCGGGGTCTTTGACAAAATCATTAAATCCGACCTGCTCCGGTGCCATGGCCGCCGGAGGTGGAATTTGATTGTCACCGAGGTCGGCCAAATAGCGAATGCCGATGACGTTAGGTTGGCGAAGCTCTGCGGCTAGCGCTGTTGTTCCTGGAGGATGCTTGAGATTGCGATAAATATCGAGACCGATGGCACTGGGATTGTGGGCCTGAAGGTTTTGCAAGACGGTCGCAAGGCGTTCGTCGCTCATGGGCCATTGCTCTTGGGCCTGAAGATCTTTTTCAGTGATTTCGACAATCAACAGGCGATCATCGGGGCCGCGATCGCGCTGTAGCCGCGTCATGCGATCGAAAGCCATCAGCTCCAGGGGCTCGAACCATCCCAAGCGTTCACTGCCGACCAACAAGGCCGTGATCATTAAACTAGCGAGCCAGAAAGGCTGCTGACTGAGTTTGCGACGACTAATGTTGCGCAGGAAAAAACGCTGGAAAGGGGAACGCATGACCGCTGGCATCCTGACGATGAGAGGGGCTAAACAAGACGAGTACAACGCCGTCCCGATCAAGGTCGGCGTCGATATTCTCTGTCGATATTCTCTAGAGTGCCCAAAATTCAGGATGCCCAAAATCAAAATTTCAGATGCCCAAAATTCAGGATGCGCAAAATAGTTGGCATCTCGGCTTACAGTAATGCCTGGAGCCAAGCCTCGACGCGATCGCCCATGGCAGCCAAAGAATAGCGAGATTCTGCCTCTTGGCGACAGCGTGCCCGATCGATCTGCGCCAGTCGTTGAATCGCGGCGACCAATCCTGACACGCTGTCAGGTTCCACTAACCAACCATTGATACCATCTGCCACAATCTCCGCTGGACCGCCGCGAGCATAGGCCACCACTGGAACACCACAGGCCAAGGCTTCAATGGCAACATTGCCAAAGGCTTCCACCCACTTGGGCGTCATGATCAGCCCCTGGCAGCGGCCGAGTTGCTGCTGCAATTCATGGGTCTCTAGGAAGCCACAGTATTCTAACGGGGCTTGCGGATACTTGGCTTGAATCGCCTGCCAGTAATCCTGATGCTGCATCGCCCCCCAAACCTTGAGTGGAATTTGCAACTGATCGGCCACCGCTGCGGCATCCTCCAAACCTTTTTCTGGCGCAATGCGTCCGACCCAGCCGAGGGCGTGAGGACGCTCGGCTTGGGCTTGGAATTGGTACTGGGAGAGGTCGAAGCCGTTGTAGAGAATGTGGCATTGCCCAGCAAAGCTGAAGGTCTCCGCCTGGGCCAGGCTATGAACACCAATGCTGCCGGGAAAGCGGCGAGCGGTTTCCCCAATGATGTGGTCCATGGCATCGGTCAGTGAGCCCATGCTAATCAGGTGAGCCAGGGGCGTTTGGAAAAAAGGCGTCAGGTAGAGCGGCAGCCAGTCGTAGGCAAAGTTGAGAATGACATCATAGTCAGCCTGAATCTGCCGCGCCTTCTCCCACATATTTCCCAGAACGCTATTGCCGGTCAGCTCGATTTGCGCTGCGCGACCTTGGGTTTGCGCGGTGGCTTGGAGTTCCCCAGGGACGGTCATAATCGTTAGCTCCGAGCTGATGGATTGCTCTGGGGCGATCGCGACAATCTCATGACCCCGCTGCTCCAATGCCTTAGCCAAATTGGCTAGGGTTAGCTCGACCCCACCCCCAAGACCGGAACCGAGCGGACCGACGGAGGTGGATACAAACAGAATTTTGAGGGGCATAACCTGGGCTGAATCGAAGGGCTGATCCTATGATTCTCTCAAGGATTGCAACGTCTCAGGACTTGCAATCAAAAAAGGCCCGTCCTTCAAGAAGAGAATAGGCATTGGCCTGAAGCGTTTGGGCGATCGCCTCCCATTCCTTTGCCTGCTCCTGGGCGACTAAAAAGGTTTCCGCTTCTCCTGGAGCAATGACGATCGCAGACTGCTCATTGCCGGATTTTGGAGGGCAAATCCTGGTTTTCAGCCCTTGCTCCTGGGCTTGCTGCGCCATACCGGTGAGCAAGTCCTGGTCTTTGTTGGAGCTCAGAATGACATAAAACAGCTGCTTTTCCACCTGTAGCTCCACGGCTTGAGCCAGAGCAACAGCCGTTTCCTCCTGACTGGCCTCGGCTTCGTCGGCAACGGATTGGGTCGTCCGTGCCAGGGTCTCCTTCGTTGTCGTCTCAACTTCTGTGAGGATTCTGCCTTGGAGTTCCTCGTTGTTGAACGAGTTCTGGGCCACGCGGGCGATAAAGTCTTCGTCGGCCAGGAGTTGCACGGTGGTGGCTTCTAGGAGCTGGGCTTGAAAATCGGAATCCTTGAATTGTTCGGCAATGGAATCGCTGGCGCGCTGCACAACTTCTTCAATAGCGACGGCTGATGCTTTCTCCTCTGCAATTTTTGTGGCGACATCGGTGGCGGTTTTGTTGGCAATGTTGAACAGGGCGGCGAAGCTGCCGAGGCCAAGGGCCGCTGCGATCGCCACGGCACTGGCCCCAAACCCTTTGAGCCATCGGTAGACGCGATCGCGCACCTCATCGCTGATCTCTTCGACCAGGAGTCTACGGCGCAGGGTCGCATTTTCCTCCTCTAGAAATTCGAGGCGATCGAGGAGGGATTCGGGTGGCTTGGGTCGATCGGTAGGATTATCCATGGGACTGGGGGAGAGGGGGTGCTGACATACCGAAACCGGTGGTGCCATGCGGTGGTGATCCGTCTCTGTTATAAGCCTTCCACGGATCGTTTCTCGGATTTTCCCGAGAAATTTTTCCGGGAAATTTTCCTGAAAGATCGGACAGCGAGGTGTTTCACTCCATATTGACCTTGATATTTGCCCTGCCCCACCATGCTTCAAGCCGTAGAATTGATCCCATCGACACTTGCAACGCTGCACCTGTTGCTTCTACAGCTTTTGGCCGGTTTCTTGGCACGTCGAATGGCCAATGTCTAGGATGAGCAGCAAGGGTCATGCGTCCAAGACCTAGCGCAGAAACAGTTTGTAGGCAGGATTGTTGTTTTCATCCCAGTAGGAATAGCCCAGCTTCTCCAAGAACTGTTGCCACTCCGCCATCTCTTCCGGCGGCACCTGAACGCCCACCAGGACGCGACCAATGTCTGAGCCATGGTTGCGATAGTGGAACAGGCTGATATTCCAGTGGGGGCTCATGGCGTTGAGAAATTTCATCAGCGCGGTCGGGCGTTCTGGAAATTCAAAGCGGTAGAGCTGTTCGTTTTTCGCGAGGGGCGATCGCCCACCGACCAGGTGACGAATGTGGAGCTTGGCCACCTCATCATCCGTCAGATCGACGGTATGGAAAGAATTTTGTTCTAAGATTTCGGTGATCGATCGGGCATCGGCACGGTTTTGGATTTTGACTCCCACAAACACCTGGGCTTCGTCTTTATCTGCAATGCGATAGTTGAACTCGGTGATATTGCGATCGCCAATGCAACGACAGAATTGTTTGAACACGCCGGGGCGTTCGGGGATAGTCACGGCAAAAATGGCCTCACGCCGCTCACCGAACTCGGCCCGCTCTGCCACAAACCGCAGACGATCGAAGTTCATATTGGCACCGCAGGCAATGGCAATCAGGTTTTTATCCTTGATGCCTTCGCGCTCGACATATTGCTTAGCCGCGGCGATGGCCAAGGCTCCGGCGGGCTCGAGGATCGATCGCGTGTCCTCAAAGACATCCTTGATAGCAGCACAGGTATTGTCAGTATCAACGGTGATGATTTCATCGACATATTGCTGACACAACCGGAATGTCTCCTCACCCACCTGCTTGACAGCAACGCCATCGGCAAACAAACCAACATGGTCTAGCACAACACGGTGTCCTGCAGCGAGCGATCGCGACATGGCATCGGCATCCACCGGCTCCACGCCAATGATTTTGATTTCGGGGCGCAGGCGCTTGATATAGGCCGCAATGCCCGAAATCAGCCCGCCGCCGCCAATGGCAATAAAAATGGCATGAATCGGCTGCTGACACTGGCGCAGCAGCTCCATACCAATGGTGCCCTGCCCCGCAATCACATCGGGGTCATCGAAGGGATGGACAAAGGTGAGTCCCTTTTCCTCGCAGAGCTGCTTGGCTCGGGTGCAGGCATCATCATAGGTATCCCCAAACAGCAGGACTTCTCCGCCCCGAGCTTTGACCGCATCGATTTTCACCTGGGGAGTTGTCGTAGGCATGACGATGATGGCCTGTGTCCCCAGCCGTTTGGCACCTAAAGCAACACCCTGAGCATGGTTTCCAGCGGAGGCTGCAATCACCCCCCGTTTGAGCACATCTGTGGGGAGCTGGGCCATTTTGTTGTAGGCACCACGCAATTTGAATGAAAAGACGGATTGTTCATCTTCCCGCTTGAGCAGCAGCGTATTGCCCAACCGCTTCGACAAATTCTCAGCCCTTGCCAGCGGGGTTTCCTGGGCAACATCGTAGACACGGGCCGTGAGGATACGCTCCAAATAATCAATCAACGGCGAGGCGAAGGGCGTTTGGGGCGGTGTGGGTGTTGGCTGGGCGTCTGGGCTCATGGGGATGCTATCGTCCTGGGGCAGTAAGCTTAAATCTTAGGCGATCGCGAAATCCTAGGCGAGCATCAGCCATTGCACCGCCCTGCTCTCGATGCCCTGCTCTCAATCATGAGCCCAAGACCTGATGAAAACAGTTCCCAAAATTAAGCTAGTGGCGGTCGGCAAGGTAAAGAAGGGCTGGATCCGGGAGGGTCTGGATGTCTATCGCAAGCGAGTGCCCGAGTTAGACCTTGTCGAAATCAAGGATTCCAATCCGATGAAAGAGGGGGAACTGGTCCTGTCGATGCTGCGTCCGGAACAGGAGTTGGTAGCCCTGAGTGAGGAGGGACGGACGTATACCTCAGAGCAGTTCGCGAACTTGTTAGGCGGGGCGCGATCGCATCAGTTTGTCTTTTTCATCGGCAGCGCCGAGGGCCTCAGCTCCCAGATCAAACAAAAGGCCAAGCACAAGCTCAGCCTTTCTCCCATGACATTTCCCCATGAGTTGGCGCGACTTATGTTGATTGAGCAACTTTATCGAGCAAAAACCATTCTGCAAGGAGGGCGCTATCACAAGTAACCCGACTGTCACGACAGCATCGTCCTAGCGATGTATTGCTCCCTGTTGCTCGCTCGTGCTGGCTTGGCAGAAGTTACTGGGATTATCTCGGCGTTTTGGATGAAATTTTTATTTGGTCCCTAGGGTGGGATGCAGCCCCAGCCCCCTGCATCGCTGTAGGGGCTTGTCGAGCGTGATTGCGATAGTGAAACCAGCGTGAAATGAGTGCTCCGAGGGGCAGCATCACGGTTCCATAGAAAACGGCGGGAATCGCGATGTCTGAAGAGTTCAGCAGGGTCGGAGCAGATGCAATGGTGATGGCCAGAGGGACGTTTTGGATGCCTGTTTCCAGGGTGATGGATGTTGTCTCAGCAGGGTCTAACTTACTGAAGGTGGCGATCGCAAATCCCAGCACGATCGCACCTAAATTGAGGGCAAAGATTGCTCCACCGACCTGAGAGAGATAAAAGGGAAAGCTCTCCCACTCCTTTACGACCATTCCAGCCAGCACAACAATGACATTGGAGATGGCGACCCACTTCAAAAATCGATTGGTCTGTTGTGCCCGACGAGGGGCCACGTACTTTAAGGTCATCCCCAGAGCAATCGGCAGCAGCGTAATCAGCGCAATTTGGAGGATGGTTGAGAGCAGGGGCAATTGAATCGCGGTGCCTTGGTTCATAAATTGCGCCGTTGCGACATTGATGACCACAGGAATGGTGAAGACGGTCACGACTGAACTCAACGCAGTCAAGGTTACGGAGAGCGCGATGTCACCCTGGGCAAGGAGGGTAAACAAGTTGGACATGGAACCGCCGGGACAGGCTGCAATGACGACAACACCGATGGCGAGTGCTGGGGCTAAGCCTGAGACGGCAGCGATAGCAAACCCCAACAGGGGCAAAAGCAGGAGCTGGCTGCCCAATCCCACCAGGGTTGCCTTGGGCTGAATGCTGAGACGCCTGAAGTCGTGGGACGTCAAGTTGACGCCCATCCACAGCATGAGAATGAATTGAGATAAGGGTAAAAAGACCGTTGTTAGTGCATTAGATTCCATAGAACCTTCAGCGATCGATCGCTACGTGTATCGGAACTTTGTATCACTTTCTATACGTTGGATACGGTGTCAATGATGCCATTCTGGGCGATTTTTGCCTTGACCGGAAGAAATTGTTGATGGAATGTTTCTCGATGGGGATTATCAAGATGCTTTAGTACTCTGCGCGAATACCTGCATTCCCGACTATTTTCACCATGGGACGCATGGTATCTGGCTTTTCGGCTGGGGGATTTGGGGACTCACGCTCAGGGTGCTCTGGATGCGATCGCTGTCGTATTCTTGTAAGGGAGCAATTGCTCATCTTTTATAAAACTCTTTTAACAAGCGACCCATGCCCACCCTCACCGCCGAAACCCCAGCTTTTCCGCTGAGTGCCGTCGTCGGCCAAGATTCTATCAAGCTGGCCTTGATCCTCTCTGCCGTTGACCCTGGCTTGGGTGGTGTTGTCATTGCAGGTCGTCGGGGCACGGCCAAGTCGGTCATGGCAAGGGCGCTCCACGCGCTGCTTCCCCCCATCGAAGTCGTCACAGGGTCGCTCAACTGCGATCCCCAAAAGCCTGAGGCGTGGGACGACGACACGGCGGACAGAATTGACGCAGCGACCCCCCTGGACCAATTAGACGTTGAAGTTATCCCAGCCCCGTTTATTCAGGTACCCCTGGGGGTGACGGAGGATAGGCTACTGGGCTCGGTGGACGTGAGCCAATCGATCAAGCAGGGTGAGCCAGTGTTCTTGCCCGGTCTGCTGGCGGAGGCCCATCGCGGGGTGCTCTATGTCGATGAAATGAATCTGCTCGATGACCAGGCGGCCAATCTGCTGCTGGGGGCTCTGAGCGATGGCCGCAATGTGATTGAGCGGGAGGGCATTAGCTTTCAACATGCCTGCCAGCCGCTGCTGATTGCCACCTATAACCCCGAGGAGGGTCCGCTGCGGGACCATTTGCTAGATCGGTTTGCGATCGCCCTCTCCGCCGATTCCATCCTCAAGATGGAAGACCGGGTGCAAGCGGTGGACCAAGCCCTGGGCTATGCCAATGACCCCATGGCGTTCATTGACGAATACAGCGAAGAAAGCGACGGCCTCAAAACCCAAATTATCCTGGCACGGGAATGGCTCAAGGATGTGACCATTTCTACCGATCAGGTCAAGTATCTTGTGGTGGAAGCCATGCGAGGTGCTGTTCAAGGGCACCGAGCTGAGCTGTTCGCCGTGCGTGTTGCCAAAGCTTGTGCAGCGCTGGATGGCCGCACGGAAGTCAATGCAGATGATCTCCGCACTGCGGTTCGCCTCGTTATCTTTCCCCGCGCCACGGTGATGCCACCGCCCCCTGAGGAGGAGGAGCAACAGCCGCCACCGCCGCCGCCAGAGCCCCAGGATAATTCTGAAGATGACCAGAATCAGGATGAGGACCAAAACGACGACAACCAAGACGAGGACGACGATAATGAGCAGGATCAGCCGGATGAACCGGACCAGCCAGAGTTACCTGAGGAATTTTTCTTTGATCCAGAAGGCGTAATTCTGGATGACTCGGTGATGGCCTTTACTCAGCAGTTTAGTAAGCAGGGTAATTCTGGGGCGCGATCGCTCATCCTTTCCGAAGACCGAGGCCGCTACGTCAAGCCACTCTTACCCCGTGGCCCCGTCAAACGCATTGCCGTAGATGCCACCCTCCGCGCCGCTGCTCCTTACCAGAAAGCCCGTCGTGCACGCAATCCAGGGCGAAACGTGATTGTTGAAGACGGCGATCTGCGCTCCAAACTACTCATGCGTAAGGCCGGTGCCCTGGTAGTATTCCTGGTGGATGCTTCGGGCTCCATGGCGGTGAACCGAATGCAGTCGGCCAAAGGTGCAGTGATTCGTCTACTGACCGAAGCCTACGAAAACCGGGACCAGGTATCGCTGATTCCCTTCCGAGGTGAGCAGGCCGAGGTGCTGTTGCCGCCGACGCGATCGATCACTGCAGCCAAGAAGCGTCTGGAAAAAATGCCCTGTGGGGGGGGCTCGCCGCTGTCCCACGGCTTGACCCAAGCTGCACGGGTTTCGACGAATGCCGTGGCTTCGGGGGATATCGGTCAGGCAGTAGTGGTGGCGATTACCGATGGTCGCGGGAATATTCCCCTGTCGCGATCGCTAGGGGAACCCCAGGAAGAAGGCGCAGAAAAGCCCAACATCAAGGAGGAGCTGCTGGAAATTGCAGCGCAGTACCCAAAGTTAGGACTGCAACTGTTAGTGATTGATACGGAGAACAAGTTCATCTCCACGGGCTTTGCCAAGGACTTGGCGGCGGCGGCTCAGGGGACGTATTATCACCTGCCCAAGGCGACGGATCAGGCGATCGCCTCAGTTACCCAAAATGCGTTGAAAACAGCAATGGGCTAGAAAATTGGGCTTATGTCTTGGGACGTTTGGCTCCTCTAATCACTGGAGATCTAGGGGAGCTAAACCTGAGACGCATCATAGGTTCCTTCGACATATTTTCTGGATTAATGATCTCCGCTTCAATTATTTCCTGCCCTCTTGAAAGAGCATCTTTGATTCTCTCTCCAATTTTGAAGTCTGGACAACGATCCCAGGCTTCATCTGAGTTCATGCTTCCAGCTAGAATTTGCGCACAAAGGATAGCGGGAATCTTGAGTTCAAATACATGACCTCCAAGGTTTTGAATTGACATACCTCCACCTCTTTTTCTTGCTCTTTGCAGCAAATCACCTTGATCTCTAGACTCCCACGCTCTGTCAAGAGAAGTGTATCTATACTTATTCAGTTCAAAAGCTTTCATATCCTCTAGAAGATCATTATCGATATCACATGAGGGATGCAAGTTTCTATAGTAATGGAACTTGCAAAACATACCCCCTACTGAGTGAATATCATCTGCATCTCTCCCTAGAATGCTTGGTTTCCTTGTAAATGTTGCAAACACGAGACCGGAAATTAGTTCAGAGGATTTCACTCTGAATCTTGTCCTAGTGCCATTGAAGTTTTGAGTCGCCCAAGGGCCAATTAAGTTGTAGCACGTACTCATATCTAGGGTCTCTGCACATGTGAGAGCTGCATAGATTGCTTGTTTTGCAGAAATTCCGCTCATTCTATCTGGATCAACTCTCAAATCGTCTTCCGTTCCCAAAACAACTAGTAGAGGAAGATATTTTTTCCCTGAGCGTTCCCATCGCTTAGCCTGCTTTGCTTTTTTCTCAATTACACGATAGACAGGACTATCTTTCACCTCTTGTGGAATATCTGGAACAGCTAGTCCTGAGCCAGGCTGACCAGAGAGATGAACTCTGATGCTTAAATTCCCTCGATTCGTAATCAAATCTGCGTCTTGAACTGACAGAATCCGCTGGACAAAATTTTGCCATTCATTTGTTCTCAACATTTCATGCCAAGTATGACGAGCAGGAGCCTGAATTGGTTTGTCTTTTTGGGCTTCACTCAGCTGTACCCTAGCCTGATTAGTCCAAGAGCAACCCGCTTGCTTTAATTGCTGCCTGACCCAGTTAGACATTTCAATCAGATTTCTTTGATTATCTTTATTACGAGTTATCTTTATTACGAGGATGTATGAAGGCTGCCTCTAGGAATATCTTCTTACCAGATCGAGTAGTGATGTGAATATCAGGGCTGCCTTCCTCCGGTTCATGCTCCACGTGTCCGATGGC
>CALIJJ010000106.1 GCA_938017515.1 uncultured Pseudanabaenaceae cyanobacterium | reverse complement strand
GATTGAGTGGGGGCTACTCCAAAGCTGCTGCCATCTGCAAAGGCAATATTGTCAGCCGTTGTGGCAACAAAAGAACCCGGCAAGTTTAACGTTGCGTTGGGTCCAAAGATAATGCCATTGGGATTGAGCAGAAACAGGTCAGGACCATTCCCACCCAGGATGGACAGCGCACCGTTGATCTCTGAAATGTTGTCTCCGGTGACGCGGCTGAAAATCCGTTCAATTTCGCTACTGAACGTGGCTTGGTTCAGGTCAAATAGGACAGACCAATCCCCAGGAGAGAATGTGCTAAAGCTATGGAACAGATGACTGCCTTGGGCACTGCCTCCCGTTACGGTGAAAAGGCGATTGTTGCCATCGCTCGATACCGTTGTGGTTAAGCTCTGATCGGGTGAGACGAGCTGAGCTTGGCTGCCAGCATGGGGGGTGATCGTACTCCAGACGATCGCCAGCGTACAAGCGCGCAGTATCCGGGCATGGGCTAGAGAAGGAACCCACATAGGGAAGGAAGATCATCAGAGGAACACACCCTATATATTTCCCTAGGGGCAGACTAATCTCGCGAGACCCAAATTCTTTCTCGCCAGCCTACTGCCAATTCCCCATCAAAACAAAGGCTGACCAATAGTAGGGATGGCTGTAGGTCGGATGGCCCAACATCGCAAGCTGTGCCTCCCGTAGGGCAGCTGATTTGGTGGTAGATGGCTGTGCTAATTGCTGATAAAACGTCTCCATTAACTGCGCAGTGGATTCATCGTTGATTCTCCAAAGGGATGCTAGGGTGCTGCGTGCCCCAGCCCTTACGGCCATGCCAGCAAGACCTAGGGCTGCAAACTCATCGCCCACGGCAGTTTCACAGGCACTGAGGACGAGGAGTTCGGTGGGGGAGAGATTCTGGCGATCGCGACTTTTCAGTAGTTCCTGCAACTGATTGATATTAATTTGTTCATCCCAAGCCAGAATAAACGTCTCATCCGCACTGGAACTGAATTGACCATGGGTGGCAATGTGTACGATGGGGGTCTGGGTATTGACCAAAGATTTTTCTAATTGCTCACGGGTAAAGGATTCATTGAGCAGGCGATTTCCGGGAAACAGCAACTGTACTCCCTCCATTTCCTGTTCCACGTGGGGAAGTGAGGCAAATCCTTGGTGCTGCTCAGTAATGCCTGCCACAAGGGCATGGGGCTCAATCGCCGGGGCACTTTTGGCGGGTAAGAGCTGGAGGCTGGGGGCGATCGCCACATTAAATTGCTCCATCAAAAACTGCTCACCGTCGAACAGGGCGGCCAACGGGATATTGGTGAGGGGACCGTCGGGAACGAAGACTAGGGTCTCGATCTCTGCTGCTGTTAAGTCCGACAGCAGGGGGCGAATCAGCCACTCATAGAGCTGTTGTCCCGGTTGTTGGTAGTTGCGCCGACTACGCGTGACAAGTTGTTGCTGGAAGTCTTGGACGGTGGTTGCGAGCGCTTGGGCGGAAACGGGGACGGTGTGGTGGTGCAGGGTGCCCCGGTGGCTGACGATGATCTCGATGCGATCGTCCAGCAGAATCGGGTAAATCACGGCAGCTCGTGGGTCCAGCTGTTCGATGGATTGAGGACGGGTGGTGAGGCAGGCGTCGTTGAGAAAATTATCCAACTCTGCCAGTTTCAGCGCTTCGATGGTTTCTAGGGATTGTTGAAGTGCGTTGGAGGGGATGTTCGATGGGGAGGCTTTGGTTTGGGCTTTTGTGGAAGAGGCAATCGTTTTTGGAGAGCTTCTTTCTGGGGTGAGCAATAGGCTGACGAATTCACGATAGACCGGCTCGACTTGGTTGCGGAAGGAGAACTGTAGGTTGGGGGAAACAGTGGCCAGATCGCCCCGTAGCTGTTTGAGGGCATTGAGAGAGGTTTGGTAAGCGGCTTTTGACTGCGATCGCCAGGATAAATGCTCATGGGCTGAACCCTGCCCTGATGCTTGGGCGCGTGCTCGGGTAATCCGCCCCAACTGCCAGGCCCACTGGTATTCCTGGAAGCCGTCCCGCTGGATTTGAGCGGCCTGTAGTGCGGCTTCGGTCAAGGGTTGGGCTTGGGTCCACTGCCGGTTGTTTTCGTAGGCTTGGCCAAGGTAGCCAGACGCGTAGGCGATCGCCCGCTGATCATCTAGGGATTGAGCCTGTTGTAAGGTCTGATGTAGAAAAGCCACGAGGTCGAATTTAATGGGTGGATGTTTGAGTAACGTCGCGGCTAGATTAAGGCGGACTTCGACGGATTGCTGGAGGGATTGGCGATCGCTAGGAAGCTGGCTGAGTTGCTCTTCTAACTGATCGATTATCCCTTGGAGTGACTGTTGCTCATTACTGTTTGCTGAACCTGTGACGAGGGCAAGCTGGTTGGCGAGGACTTTGGTTTTGAGGATATCTGTGGGTGCTGATGCTAAGGCTGCTTGGTAATGGGACTGTGCCAGGGCCGTTTTCCCTTGCTCCTGGGCGAGGTTGCCTAAGCTGAGCCGTGTGGTACTGATTTGTAAGGGCAACTGAAGTGAGCGAGCGATGTCAAGGCTTCGCTCCAGGGCTGCTTGGGCTTCTGCTGGTTGTTCCAGGAGTCGATAGGTGATGCCGAGCTGGTGGAGAGCGATCGCCATTGGGCCTGA
>CALIJJ010000105.1 GCA_938017515.1 uncultured Pseudanabaenaceae cyanobacterium | reverse complement strand
GCAAGGTCTCCAAGATTTCCATCGTGCCTCGGGGCATGGGGGCGCTGGGCTACACGATGCAGACCCCTGAAGAAGACCGCTTCCTGATGCTGGAAGATGAGCTGCGGGGCCGCATCGCCACGCTACTGGGCGGACGCTCGGCTGAGGAGATTGTTTTTGGAAAAGTCTCCACCGGAGCCAGTGACGATATCCAAAAGGCCACGGACCTGGCAGAACGGGCGGTGACCCAGTACGGCATGGGCAAGAGCTTGGGACCGATTGCGTTTGTGAAGCAACAGTCTCAGTTCCTGGGCAATAGCAGTGCCCGGCGGGCCGTTAGCGGTGAGGTTGCGGTGGAGATCGATCGCCTCGTCAAGGACAGCATCGACAGGGCCCATGCCATGGCTATCGATATTCTAGAGCTGAATCGCGGCTTACTTGAGTCAACAACTGAAATCCTGTTGGCTCAGGAAGTGCTGGAGGGAGATGAACTGGCGACTATCTTGAGCCAGGTGCAAGCCCCGGCGGGCATGGATGCCTGGTTGGCAAATCAGTAGCCTCTGGATAGCTGATGGCTCATTTGCCTCCAGCCAAGTTTTGCCGGATTGATTGCGTGGTCAGGTTAATGTCCAATGTCCTGGAAGTTTTCTAGGATATTGGACTTTTTTTCGTTTGCTCTACTGATGCTCAGCCTCACTGTATGATTGCGCCTGCAACTGATGGATGAAGGGCTGAATCACTGCCACAAACTCATCCGTTGATTCAAAGGGTAATACGTTGCGTCCTGGAATAATCTCACCGACTGCGTTGGGAAAGGCTGCGGTGTAAGCTTCGACGCGATCGCGTGCTGACTCGCTATTCCCCGATCGCGTCACGCTGGACGCCTCATCGCCAAACACCACCAATGTCGGGACTTGAATGGCTGCCACCGTTGCCCCAAAGCCCTGCTGCCAAAACCGCGCCAAAAAGGCAAACACCGCGTGACGTGTTGCCAGATCCCTAGAGGCTTCGAATAACGGCTCAATCCACTCCGCTGTAATCGGTGACTGGCTGGCGAATAATTGCTTGCGGGAAAACGATTCCAGAAACGTTCGCCGTCGCGCATAGCGATAGAACGCGGCACCCAACGGGGAACAAAACAGTCGCCAGGCCAATTGCTTTTTCCACATCGGTGGCTCATCGACCATCAGCCGCCAGGCCGGAGCCGCCGACAGGACCATGCCTTTGATGTGGGAGATGCCCGCATCAATGTTGTCTTTTTCTAGGGCGCAGAGGGCGATCGCCGCTGGCGCCAAGGCTCCCTGGGCAACGACCACCACGGGACGTTGAATCACTTCGTTCAGAAAATCCCGAAGCTGCTCGCCCCAGTCATCCGGCGAATAGGGCCGCTGGGGTAAATCACTCTCACCGCAGCCCAGCAAGTCTGGATTGTAAATGGGGGCATTCGATTGCTGAGTCCAGGCAGCATTAAATCGATCCCAAAACCGTCGCGACAGCCCGACGCCAATGGGGTGAATCAACAGTAATCCCAGGGCTGAGGCCGGTGCTTCGGCGAGGGCATTGGCCTGTGTCCCAGAGATCTCAGGGGAGCCCGTCTGGGGCTCAATTATTTCGTAAGCGTAACGATCGCCCTGCCAGGTTTGGAATTGGGTCGAAGATGGACTCATAATGGGGGCGCTTCGAGTGTGTTTCGTTCATTGTTCCGTCTATTCGACGTTATTTATCTGCGGCAAATTATGCCAGAGGAATCACCCGCACCTTCTAACTCATCTCCGGAATCCTCTGATTCCAAGACGCCAAAGCCCGCATCTTCAAAGGGCTCTGGCACCCATTCTGCATCCGCTCTGGCCCAGGCCAAAATGATTGTGTCTAAGGCGATCGCCACCCTGAAAGTCCAGACGGGCCGCCTCGCCGAAGATGCTGGAGAAGGTCTCCTGGCTTTTAGCCAATGGCTGAAGGTGCGTACGACGCCGGCGGATGAAGCGACCTCCGCTGAGGTCAGTCGCGCTGCGCTGAATCAATTTGGTCAGCTCTGGGGCAAATGGACGACTCTTTTGGAGCCCCTGCGCACCGCGTTGCCGGACAAGGTCAGGGCATTCCTCACCGACACTCGCCTGACGGGGTTACTGGTCGGACTGGTGGTTTTTTTCTGTGTGGCCATTTCGTCGGGTAATGGGTCATCCAGCCAGGCCAAAACGACGCCTCCTGTGGATAATCGTCCCCAGGCGACGCGGCAGCGTCCGGCCCGCAAGCCCATTGAACCGACGGTCACCAGTCGTCCCTATCAAGGTCCTCCTAAAACCCCGACTCAAGTCGCCCCGGCGACTCCGGTTCCTGCGCCACAAAAGCCGCCTGTCCCCGCCGCTCCTGTTGCAACTCCTCCCGTCATAGATACACCCGCAGATACACCCTCCCCTGGCGTTTCACAGCCTTTGCCAACGGCTGGGGGCGCAGATTTTGCAGAGGGCAGCTTAGCTGGCGGCACTAATGTTGGCAGTGCTATGGACATCGTGTCCCAGGACAAGGCTGGGGAGGCAACGGCCCCCGTGGTGGGTGCGACGGCTGCACAAAGACCCGGAAATATCGCATCGACTGCGGTGTCGCGCGGGAGTGAGCCGACCCCAACGATCGAACCAGCGAACAAGCCAGCGCTTGAAACAAACTCGGAACTGCCATCCAAGACTCAACCCGTTACACAACAGGGTCGCCCAGCAGCCCCTGTCGCCCCTGCACCGAAGCCCCTGACGCCGGAGCAACGACGATTGGCTGAGGTCGAAACTCAGTTCAAAGCAACAGCCGATGGCTATGGCAAGGGCTTAATTGCGACCCTAGAGCCGAACCTGCGTCAGAAAAAGGTGGCGCTGTCCTTGAGCGATGCCTGGTTTGAATTACAGGAGGCGGACCAAGATAGTCTGGCCCAAGCGCTTTACCGCAAGGCCGATTCCCTGGGGCTGGGGCGCGTCAAGATTTGCGATCGCACTGGCAATGTCCTGGTTCGGAAAGCGGTGATTGGCGATGGTCTCATTGTGTTGCAACGACGCTGAGCTGGCTGGTCATGGCAACGGTCCACACCTTTGATACGGTCCACACCTTTGATACGGACGCTTTCACCTACCAACCGCCTGGGTCGGCTGTGGATGCCCAACGCATTTTGCTCAAGCCCAACCTGGGCTATCCCGTTGGACCTCCCGTCACCATCAGTATGGGCGTCCTCAAGACGGTCTTGCTGAGTTTGCGGCAAGCCTCACCCCGGGCCGAAATCCTGATTGTGGAGGGTGTTTGCTCAGCGGTCAGCTTGGCCGACATTGCGGAATTGAATGGACTCAATGCTCTGTTGCGGGAGCTGGACGATGCGGGGATTCAGCTCCTGGATGCAGATACCTTGCCCCTGAAGGAATATCCCAACCGCGCCCCCAATCCTGTGCGCTTCAAAGCGATGTGGGCCCCGGAACTGGTGCAAACCGTGGACTGCCGTATTTCCCTGGGGACACTCAAGCAAACGACCCTGAAGGACCAACCGCTCATTTCTGCTTCGCTCAAAAATCTCTACGGTCTTTTCCCCCGGTCGAAATATCGGGCGCGGGGACCTAATTCTCGGGGGCAACTGCATGTGCCCTCGGTGCCCCAGGTTTTGCAAGATGTGTATGGCTGCCTGGGATATTTATTTGACGGTGGCATTGTTGATGCTGATCAGCGCTATTACAGCCACAACTGGAAACCGGACCGAAAGCGGGGGGCGATCGCCTTCGGTCAGATCTTTTCGGGTGACGATTTACTCGCGGTTGATCGCGAAGCCTGCCGTCGCGCTGAATTACCGATGCCGTCATACTTAGGGGCGATTGAAACCCTGCGGGATAGCTTCTAAATCCTCGGTTTTCCAGTTACTTTTTTCATGCCTATCTCCGCAGTAACCGTTGGCATTGTGATGTAAGGATTCGTCAAAATTAAGACTCAAATTGACGCCATAGTTTCAACTTTATTTGATGATTTATTTTGATCTCTTGGTCAAATAAGCGGTTCTGACCCAGAAACTCAGAGAATCTAACTAGACCGAGACGAATTGCCGCGCCTGCCACCGAATGATGGGGCAAAAACGATGGATAGTGTGGACGTGACAAGACGAATTCTCTCTTGGGGGAATTGGAATATGGGACCTAGCGGATTTGGTCTGCTCGCGATCGCAGCTTGGGCCATTCTCAGCATTCTAGCGGCGGGCTTTGCGACGACGACGACTTGGCTGTTTCGACGCCAGCAAGTGCTCATTCGCCGTCTCTCTGCCCTGCGACTTTTGGAAGCGGATAACCATTCCCTGCGGCATAAGTTGCTGGCGCTCCAAC
Source organism: uncultured Pseudanabaenaceae cyanobacterium (assembly GCA_938017515.1). Lineage (GTDB taxonomy): Bacteria > Cyanobacteriota > Cyanobacteriia > PCC-9006 > JAAUQQ01 > JAAUOP01. The sequence continues at coordinate 14,955 of CALIJJ010000105.1, read as the reverse complement.
AGCAGGTTGGTCCTGTAGATCCTCAGGCTTTCTCGGAGGACAATCGTGCGGCGGTCGTCGTTGCGGCCCCGGCTGAGGGGGCTTCCTCTGGGGGCTATCGCTCCGCATCGCGATCGCCCGAACAATTGCCCAACGACGATATGCGCCTGCGCACCGTGCTCGAAAATATGCCGGTGATGCTCAATGCCTTTGATAAGGAAGGGGAACTCCGGATTTGGAATGCCGAGTGTGAGCGTGTGACGGGCTACCAGGCGTCGGAGATTTTGGGTAATCCTCGGGCGATGGAATGGCTCTATCCCAACCCGGACTATCGCACCAACATGATGCAGATGTGGCAGTCCCGGGGGAATGATTTTCGCAACTGGGAGTGGGATATCACCTGTAAGGATGGTTGTGTCAAAACCATTGCCTGGTCTAATATTTCCGACCGCCATCCCATTCGCGGCTGGTCAACGTGGGCGATCGGCGTTGATGTGAGTGAGCGTAAGCAGGCGACCCGTGCCCTCCAGGCGGCCAAGGAAGCCGCCGAAGCGGCCAACCAGGCCAAGAGCCGCTTCCTGGCCAATATGAGTCACGAACTACGCACGCCCCTCAGCAGTATTTTGGGGTTTAGCCAGCTCATGGCCAGCGACGACAGCCAACCCCCCCTGCCCCCCCAGCAGCAGGACTATCTCAACATCATCAACCGCAGTGGTGAAGATCTGCTGAGTCTGATCAATGATGTCTTGGAGGTGTCCAAAATTGAGGCCGGTCGTGTGGCTATCCACGCGGTGTCCTTTGACTTATATAAGCTGTTGCAACGGCTGGAAGAAACCCTGGCGCTACAGGCCCATGTCAAGGACTTAGATCTCAGCATTGAACAGGCTCCGCAGCTGCCCCGATATATTCAAGCCGATGAAGGCAAGCTCTATCAGACCTTGCTGAATCTGATGGGCAATGCGATCAAATTTACAGAGCAGGGACGCGTTGTTCTGCGGGTTGATGTCAGTGAGCCAGCTAGGGGGGCGAGCCAGCCGCCGGGGGCCGAGCAGCAGCTCCTGCACTTTGAAGTGGAGGATACGGGACCTGGGATTGCACCGGAAGAACTCAAGGAGCTGTTCCGTCCCTTTGCGCAAACGCGCACGGGGAAGAATGCCAAGGGGAGTGGCTTGGGCCTCTTTATCAGCAAGCGTTTTGTGCAGCTCATGGAGGGCACACTTTGCGTTGAGAGTTTGGTGGGGCAGGGCACACGTTTTATCTGTGATGTTCCTGTCCAGGTTGTCACCGAGGGCCATGTGGTGGATACCACGCCGTCTCGGGTCAACCATCGGGTCATGGCCCTGGCGCCGGGGCAGCGACAATATCGAATCTTGGTGGCAGAGGATCGCCCGACCAATCGGCTGCTGCTGCTGCAAATTCTGACGCCGTTGGGATTTGAGGTTTGGCAAGCGGAGCACGGTCAAGAGGCGGTGGAAATGAGTCAGAAACTCGATCTAGACCTAATTTTGATGGATATGCGTATGCCGGTGATGGATGGCTATGAGGCGACGCGCCAGATTCAGCAGTTCTTCACCCAGCGGGGGCGGGGCAAGCGTCCTAAGATTATTGCCTTGACGGCGAGTGCGTTTGAGGAGGACCGCCGTCGCATGATGGCTTTAGGGTGTGATGACTTTATCCGTAAGCCCTTTAACCGAGAGACGTTTCTGGGTCTTTTGTCTCAGCACCTCCAGGTGGAATATCTCTATGAAGAAAAGCAAGAGCCGGAGTCGAGCATTATGCGAGAGACCCCCAGCCTCACGGCGACGGAATTGGGCGTTATGTCGTTGGCTTGGCGGCGGCAGTTGCACTATGCCGCAGCCCAGGGGAGCGATCGCACCCTATTGCAACTCATTGATGAAATTCCAGAGACCCAAAGTCAGCTCGCAGCGGGATTGACGGAGCTTGTGGCATCCTACCGGTTTGATCGCGTGATGGATTTGGCCCAGTCTTAGGAAACGTCTGGGGAGAAGTTTAGCAGAGCCAGTCTTAGAAGGGTCTACGGCCCCTGGCCTCAAGACCTGATAGCGTGAGGTTTAGTCTTGATTGTTAGCATGGAGCCCGTCTGCCCTGTGGCTGAGTTTGAGTCATCGCCCCCGCAGAATATTCTGATTGTGGATGATACGCCTCAGAACCTTCGTATCCTGTCTGATGTCTTGAGTCGTCGTGGGTATGAAGTGCGGCAATCCATCAATGGGGAGATGGCATTGATGTCAGTGCGGACTCGGCGACCCGATCTCATTTTGTTGGATATTATGATGCCGGGCATCGATGGCTATGAGGTGTGTGAGCAACTAAAGTCTGACCCCCAAACGCGTCAGATCCCCATTGTCTTTTTAAGTGCACTGAATGCGACGGAGGAGAAAGTCAAGGCATTCACCATGGGGGCCGCAGACTATGTGACCAAGCCCTTCCATTTTGAGGAAATTGTGGTGCGTATCGAGCACCAACTGCGCTTACGCCAGCTTCAACAACAGTTGGCTGATAAGAATAAGTTGCTAGAGGCTGAAAAACATAAGGCTGATGAGCTACTGCGCAATATTTTGCCGGAGGCGATCGCCAATCAGCTCAAGGATCAAGTGGGCCGGAATCGATCGGAGGATATGGGGGAGGAGCTGGCTGAGGGATTAGAGGAAGGGCCGTTGGCGGAATCGTTTGAGTCTGCCACGATTTTGTTTGCGGATATTGTTAACTTCACTGCCTTTGCCACTAGGGTCAAGCCTAAGGTGCTGGTGAAGTCGCTCAATCAAATTTTCTCCCGTTTTGATCGATTGGCAGAAATCTATGGCCTCGAGAAGATTAAGACGATTGGAGATGCCTATATGGTGGCCGGTGGTATTCCTGTGACGCGCTCGGATCATGCTGAGGCGATCGCCTCTATGGCCTTGGATATGCAGTCTGCAATTTCAGATTTTCGTATGATGACAGGTGCACCCTTTCAGCTACGTATTGGCATTAATACGGGACCTGTGATTGCGGGGGTCATTGGCTTTAAGAAGTTTTCCTATGACCTTTGGGGTGATGCGGTGAACGTCGCAAGTCGTATGGAATCCCAAGGAGAATCGGGGCGCATTCAAGTCACTGAAGCGACCTATGGTGAACTGCGCTATAGCTATTGCTTTGAGCCCCGAGGCCCTATCAATGTGAAGGGCAAAGGCAGCATGAATACATACTGGCTACTGAGCAAAATATAGGAAGGGCGATCGCGATTTTCGGCCAATACTTTTGCGGATTGCTGTGAAGCTCCGTCTCGGGACATGGGGAGCAGAAGAGATGTTGCTGACGTGATCGCTTGACCGATGCTGCTGTTTCGTCGAACGGGCTTGAATTTTCCAGCGTTTCCCGTGTGACCGATGGAATGAGATGCGACCCTGCCCACTGACAAAAGTGGAGATGCTACCGTTGAGTGATGCGGGGAAGGCCATGAACCCCAGTGAAAAATATTGGGGGATTAACGGCGAAAATGGCGGCTATGCTCACGATCAAAGCATAATCCTTCCTGCTCTTGCCATCGGCGGTTGGGACCTGTGCAGGCTTCCTTGCTCTTGATCCAGGGTAGGGCCGTTGGGTGAGAGGCGGATAGATTTTCTGGGGCGACTTGTTCTGCCAAGGTGGTGGATTGACCCACTAAGGTGGAGATACCATAGGTCAGCATCACAAAGCTGGCTGCCATCGCGGCCAGAAATACAAAGTTGCCGACGGTCCAAGTACGGCGCTCTTTCTTTTCACGACGTAAGCGTTCTTGGGAGCGACGCTCGGGACCCGCTAGGATAACAACATAGAAGCGCTGAGCAATCAGAGGAATGGAGCAGCGCAGGTCAACGGAGTGTTTCCGGGGTTGAGCGATCGCCTGACGCATGGCATCTAGCTGTAGCTCAGTAAAGCTATCGACAACGTGATTCGGCATGCGGTTAAGAACGCGACTTAAAATCGGATCTTGCCGATAGCGTGCCTTACGCTCCTCTGGATTTATATTCATGAGCAACCTAAGTTTTTGAGCGAGATGACCGGGGCAAAGTCTTGATGCCATGGTCATGGGAACACATGAATATCTTGACAATTTGAGCCAGGACTTGGCTTCAATTGAAATACGATAATTTATAGTTTTGTTGTGCCGTATTCTTTAGGACTATATCGACTGCTTAGATGAGATGATTACTGACTATTGATGCTGTATTTTTAGCGAGATTGGGATCGAATAGGTCCGTATTTTTTTCCTAACGATGAGGAAATACTGAAAGAGCCTGGAATGCTTGTCCTATAAAGAGAGCCTCTTTGAACACCATCAATTTTGAGGCTTTACGGAAGATATTGATTGACTCTGAGCGTATCAAATCGCTGAATATGATGGACTTTTCTTGTAGATTTACGGTCTCTAGTGAGATGAAAGTCTACGTATAAACTAAACCGACATTAATGCTCTGACGAAAGTTTTATGTATGCATCGGTGGATTACTATCCGTAAACCCACAAGTCCTTTTTGATAGGCAGTCTGGATGGATCTTCGGACTCCTCTAGATCAAATTTTTGCCTTGCCTAAGTCTTGCCTCTGCTCATTACTATTTTCTGATTAGAGCGTATGGGCTGGATGATATTAAATCGGTAGCCTGCAATAAACATAGCCTTTGCTTCTGCTGGTTTCCCTTCAACATAAGCTCAGGGGATTCGGCTCTGCTCAACCATCGAAATCGTCAGAATGCCAGGGCCGAGGGCTGAGCGAAGCCGAAGCCCGGTCAGCAAGAACGGTGTGTTAGCTCACTTAGATCGTCGCTTGAATATATCACTTTCTGTAAAGAATATTGAAAAGCTGAAGAATAAAGCTAGCCATGTTCGTCGTGAAGAAAGTAATCTTCTTGCCGTCTACGTGACCGATGAAATCCCGATATGATTTGATGACGAGACGTTAGAAGAATTTCAGCAAGGAAAAATAGGGTAATCTTTTTTTGAATATTTAGATGTTGGTAATAATCTAAAAACGGCTTCTAAATTGGCAGTCATCACTATCTTGCGGACTGGGCTTCGGTGTTGCGCAGCCTTTGTCTCGTTGTTTTGGGATAGCGTCGATGAGAAGCTTCCCCAGTTTGTTCTGAGTGGATGGCGAGAGCACCGATGATTCTGGAGAGATGCTCTCGTTGTTTCGGCGGTGCGTTGCGCAGTTTGCTTGTGATGTTCTCTGGATCTGAATCTGTTACAACTTCTACTCAGTTGCGTCGGAGTGGCAGCTCATGGGGGCGATCGCCATTCGTCTTGGGGAAATGCGTCTTGCTTGCTAGGGGCGCTAGGACTGAGCTTCTTTAACTGTATACGTGGAGGTTGGTGTAATCAGATCAAGAGAACGTCTAAATTCGGGCTGATGGGAAAAGTCATAGCACAAGCCCTCTTTCCACTGGCGTGTGCCCCCCTGACATGCCGCTTCTGTTTCGACCCAGGGTAAGGCTGTGGGATGAAATCCTGTTTCCGGTAGGCTTTGTTCCACCTTGGGAGCTGGTGGGTTGATCATTCTGCGATAGACCACTTGATTGACGGTTAGACCTAGGGCCAGAGCCAGGATCGTGAAGACCGCTGTACTGGCTGCAGACCAAGGACGCTCTTTTCGTTTTAGGCGTTCGGGTGCCCGTCGTTCAGGTCCAGCCAGAAAAACAAAATAGAATCGTTTGGTAAAAAAGGGAACGGTTTTACGAATATCAACGCTGTGTTTTGATGGATTACCGATGGCCTTGTTCAGCGCTTTGATCTGGCGATCGTCAAAGCTTTGGACGACATCTGCAGGAAGGCGACGGAGCACCCGCCGCAGCAGCGGATCAAGTTTTTGCAGTGTCTCAGGCGAAACGGGGGTGGGAGTATTGAGCGGAATATTTCCCTTATCTGTCAGAGGAACTTTTACCTTTTTGCCGTAAAGGCGCTCTGGCGGAATCTCAGTGGCTTTGACTGTGATCTCATTTGGCTGGTTGCCAAAGGGCTTGGGGTTATAAGGAGAGGAAGTCATAACGTCTCAGTCAAGGAATCCGCAGTGTGAAGGAAGGCTCAGCAATTAGGAGAGTGGCATGTCGATGAGACGATTAGCCCTGATTTCAGAACGCTCAAGATTGAACGTCAGCCAGCCTAATTCTGATGAATGGGCTCCTGGGAGACTACGCTGAAGCTGGTCTCTATTTCGGACATTTTGTGAGCAGAGTTATTGAAGTCTGTCGCTTCAAACAGCGAATATATATGATTCTTAGGGGGAAGAATATTGATTGTCTCTTTTATTTCCTAGAAAGATGATTGTTGTCGATAGGAAAAACCATCTTCCCAAAAAATAAAATCAAGCATAATCGATGAAGATTTTATTGAGAAATGTGGCTGTTCACGTACTAACTAATTTCATTGTTTCTGTTATCAACAAAATTATATTTTTCTTGATGATTGGACTTACGATCTATTTTCGGCTGATTCAACTTTGCTAAGGTGAGCGTACATTTTTCAGATCCTAAGAACGCAATTTTTGGCTTCAATAAGTTTGTCCGTTTCACCATCAACAAGCAAATGAGTCCGATCTGGATGAGCAGAATGAGGGCCTTGACCCTGGAGAAGATGAATGTAATTCTAAGGCCTGGAAACGATGCTGAGCCATTGTCTGGAGAAGATAAGGCAACAAGTGAGTGAACGAGTATCTATGGGAAAGGGGGCTGCTGTCTAAGGTCTCTATTCCTTTACGGCTCCATTCCTAGAATGCTCTATCCCTAAGTTTTAAACTCCAGTTCCATTGCTTCCTCTCTTTATGCTGACTGCGATCGCTTTTCACCTACCGACCCGGCGTAAAGATAAATGAAGTTAAAGGTATAGGAATTTATCTATTGTACTCAGTGAAAAAAGGAATTGTCTCTATTGAACGATCAGGCTATTATCAGAATTAAGGAAGCGTTCCATCTGCATAACTCTATTTTCACAAAGCTTTTCTCTACTAAAGCGCTTCAAAATATTGGCTTTCATTTATTTACTGTAAGTTGTCTCTACGACTAATTATTGCAGAGAGGAAAGCTGTGAGCATTGTTTTTCATGAGAGGTTTGACGATGATTGATTTTGAACTGCGTTCCAATCGGGTTTCTGCGCTCATGGCGGCAATTGTTCCTATGGAGGCGTTGCCTACGCTCAGCCGGGTCGAGCGTCTCTGTCAGCTGGGAAATGGGCTGATGGACAAAACAAGGTATGCAGAAGCCTTGGTGCAGTTTAATAGCGCCATTGATTGCCAGGCCGATCATGCAGATGCTTGGTTGGGTCGAGGGAAAGCACTCTACCTGTGCGGACGCCATCAGGATGCTTTGAGTAGTTTAGAGCGTGCTGCTGATCTGTTCCCAATGTCTGACAGTCGCTTGGTGTTGATGCAGGCTCAGGTTTGGCTCGCTCTCAAAGCTCCGCAGCGTGGCCTGGATTGTTGCAATGTGGTTTTGGCCAGTGCGAACTGTTCTTCCTCGGAATACCGCCAGGCTCAATACTTGAAATTGAAGTCTTTGGTGAAATTGCGTCGTTACACTGAGCTGTTCGTCCGTCTGCGAGAGCGTTTGGGAATGGCCAATATTCCTGTGGAAGGCGCTGCTGAGCATTATTTGACGGAAGTCTCTCCCGTCGCTATCTCTTGTGACCAGCTCTGATTGACCACTTTCGGATTGTTTAACCTTCAAGCTATGGTTGCGCTGTGAGCGATCGCGCTAGACTATCGGCTTTGCTTGCTCAGCTTGAGGTTTGAGGCTTGTTCGCACTTGCATCGGTGCATAGTTATCTCGACACACCGTTGTATCCGCTCACAGTAAAGGATGTGTAAGCAACCTGCTGACTGCAAAAAGACGGCAGGTTGTTGCTGGGATGCATCAATAGATCTCTTTCGGATCTCTCGCACGAACCTGGCAGCCGCCCCGATCCCCCGCAACCCCTTCCCTAGAATTGGGATGTAAGGGCAGTCAAAAAGCCCCTCTCCTAAGCTGAGGAGAGGGGTTGAGATGAGGGCCAGATGATTGATGTAAGAGCCCTAATGGGATGCGCGCTGGGCGTTATTGCCTAGTGCGGCTTGTCTTACATTATGCTGCCGTTTCAGTGGCTTCTTCTTCCTCGCTGTCTACCTTGGCGACTTCCCGTCCTGTAATGGCAAAGACAACGCGTTCTGGGTCTTGGGCCACAGTGACGCCTTCAGGCAAGACGAGTTCATTCGCATGGAGCAAATCACCAATATCGAAACTGGTGATGTCAATCTCGACGTTTTCGGGAATCGCGTCCGGTGCACAGTTCAACTCGATGGAGTTGAGCTTCTGCTCTAGGTTTCCCTTGTTGACGGCTACACCGACTGCATCTCCAGTCAGACAGATGGGAACCGTCACCGTCAGGCTCGATTGGGCAGAAATCGCGAAGAAGCTGAGGTGCAGGAGCTTGCTCCCTAGGGCATCTTTTTGAATTTTGCGTAGGAGTGCTTTGGTGTTGAGCGATAGCTCAGGGACCTGGATGGTAATGATGCTGTTGTTGACGGAGGCCGCGTTGACAAGATTCTCGGCATCTTTGGCTGTGATGCTGAGGGAGACGCCGTTGGTGCCATCGTGGCCATACATAATGGCTGGAATGATGCCATTGCGTCGGAGAGTGTTGGGCTTGGGATGAGTCCCACGGGGAGTTGCTTGGACGTTAAATTCCATAAATGATTTTCCCTGAACAGGGAGGCAGAACATTTAGCAAGAACCAAGGAGCCTTGGACGTTCTTACGATTCCGCCGGAGGTGTATTGTTCAAGGGAAATTGAGCAATCCGCGCTGGGGAAGAAGGGTAAAAGTTAGGTGAACAGAGGATTTAAGTAAACCTGGTCTTAAAAGCCGAGGCTTAATACACAGGACTTAGGTAAACGTTGTTGACCGACTAGGTGGTCGAGCCTATCCACTGTACTGCTTTTGGTCGGTAACGGGGAGACAGCAGCGCTTTTCAGATCTCAAAAGTCCCCGGCAACTGGGGCGTACACCTTCTGCAGGGTGGGGTGTAATGCCTGAATCACTCTAAATGTGGCAAGGCTCAGCATCAAACCACTCGATAGCATGATGATAGAACCGAGACTAAAGACTAATAAGAGACTGAACCATTCCTGCGATGCCTTTTTTTCTGCATCTGGTTCAGAAGACTGCTGAGTCCCTATTTCGACGCTTTCGATGTCCATGAGTTCTGAAGGGACTCGCTCCGTCGTATTCAGATATTCGACACCGTAAAGCTTTGAAAATACTGAATAATCTCGATTCATTTTCTTGCCTCATATTACCTATGTCGTTTTGCCTATGTCGTTTTACCGACTTCTGCAATAACGATTGGGCCAGGGTTAAAAAAATATGCGCTCGGGCTCAAATCTTGCCTAGGACAATGCTGGCTGTGCCAGCTCTTCGACCCGCTTCGTTGGATGCTTGTTGCCCAGGATACACAGAGCATACCGTGAGTGGTTGCGGAGCATTTTCCTCGTTGTTATGCTGTTTGTTTCTGCATACTTCACCAGCATTTGCCCAAATACTTCTATGGAGTTCAATATTTGGCAAGGGACTGAGCGACCATTCTGTCCCTCGCGATCTCGCTGGCTTCCTTAATGATGCTTCTACTCGCCTCTGCTCCAGAGGGAAATTTTATGGCGTTGAGAGTTGCTATCCCCACTGAATGGTCGCTTGATATTTTGCCGACAACCCATGATGTGGCTTTGGAGAGGAGCCAATGGCTCACCTATCATCGTCATCAAGCCTATGTGGATGCACTGTGCTTCTATACTTTTTTGCCCTGGTTTCAAGCAGACTATGATGCTCGGGCTCGGGCATGGTTGCCTGCAGCGGAACAGCAAGCCCTTTGGGGGAGGGTGGTTGGTAGTGCCGTTCTCCTAGGGGCTGATCAAGCCATCGATCGACCTGCTCGTCGTTTGGTCTTGCTCCCCACCGAAACTCACGATCTGGCACAGATCGATATTCCTCAGGAGTGGGTTGATATTCCGAGCTGGGCCGCAGATTATTTTTTAATGGTGTATGTGGAGCCGGAAGGCACGGAACTGACTATTTATGGCTATACAACTCATCGTGATGTGAAGACGAAGGGAATGCATGACCCAGGCGATCGCACCTACGTCTATAACGTCTCTGATCTCCATCTCGATCTCAATGCTTTTTGGCAAATTGTTCAGTGTTGTCCTGATGCAATCACGCAGGGCACAATCGCGTCTTTGCCAGTTCTGAATAATGCTCAAATTGAGCGATTGATTGAGTATTTAGCAAGACCGGAGCTAGCATTTGCACTCCAGACTGTGCCTTTTGAGCAATATGCAGCGTTGTTGTCTCAATCCCATGAACGAAAGCGTTTGGCCCAGCAGTGGTTGGGGGCGCTTTGGCCTCGCGAAGAGCCTATTCTGGAGCAGAGCAAAGAGCAAGTTGATGAGCTAGCGGGAAGCAGGTGGGCAACTTCCCCCTGTACCTATCTCCGACAATGGTTTCAAACTGTGGCGAATGACCACTGGCAATCTCTCGAAAGCCTCGGGGGGGCTTACGCCTGCAACCCCATTGCTGGGGTTCGAAAGGGAGTGGCTTTTCCTGTGAGTCAAATTAGGCGAGCGAAGTTGATTGACCTCGTGACTGATGGGGGCCAGCAGAGAGTTACGTTGCTGATTCAATTGAGCCAAGAGCCAGATGCCCGTATGGGAGTGTTGCTGCAACTCTATCCTGAGCCAGGAATAGCTCATCTTCCTGCTGATGTCTCGTTAACATTGCGATCGCAGACGGAAGAAATATTGCAGTCAGTTCAGTCAAGCGTAAGTGATGACTATTTGCAGTTGACGCGGTTTCGTTGTCGCGCGGAAACATCCTTTCTGATTGAGATTTCTTTGGAAGGTGCAGTTGTAATAGAATCCTTTATTGCTTAAATTATTGGTCATCGCGGCTCTCTCAAAGGCGTTACTATAATGCCTTTGGCCTTGGATTTGTAGCAAGGAAAATAATTCTTTTTCCTTGCTACTTTGTGAATCCAACTTGTTGCCTCAGGTTGTTACAGTTGTTGTGTTTGCGCAGGCGAGCGATGGCTCGCGATCGCGTCACCATAGACAAGACTGTTGTTAAGTTTCCCCGCTGTTCGTCATGGCGTTGCGACAGGACGATGAAGATTTCCTGGGTTAGATCTTCGGCTTCGTGAGCTGTGCCCTGAGCAGGCAGAGTCTTCCTTCTAGCAGGAACGATATACTGAATCAAAGCAAGAGTACTGGTCGATTGAGACTTTTTGTTATGACTCAAATGCTGATTAAGCCTTCCACGATTCTGCTTGAGGGGTTACGCCTGCAGGTCATTAATAATCTTGTGCTCTTCAAGTTCACGGAGGAGCTGGGGACTCGAATGCAAGAGTTGCCGGATCGCAAGAAAAATGAGGAATTGACACCAGACGAGGTTTTAGAGCTGGATACGATTGGCGAACTCGATAATATTTTCAGCTACCTCAATGCTGGTGTTGCGGTCCAGGCACATGCCCATTCCTAAGGCGCTTTACGCTCAGGTGCAGCAGCGGGCGCAATTTCGCTGCGAGTATTGTCACTATCCAGAGCTTCTGAGACTGATACCTGAGTCTGTTCCCTCGAATTTGGACTATATCGCTCACCCATCAATTTCGGCCCAAAACAATCTCTCCTCTACACGCTCCGGCAAATTGAACCGCAAAATCTTCACCGTCACCCGACCCTCTGCAGTCAGTGGCAAAATCTCACCCTGCGCAAGCTGAAAGTGTTCCGACCACATCTGCAGGCGAGGATGATAAAAAGGCGTCAAAACTCCAGTCTCAGGATCAATTGAGCCCAGATCACTACCCTTGTAACCATTGCACTGAGGACAAGCCAAAGCTAAATTCTCTGCAGTTGTTGAGCCATCATGCTTCCTTGCGATGATGTGCTCCATCTCAAAGCTGAACAACGAAAGACCCTGCGGCTGCCGACAATATTCACACCTCTCATCGGCCCGCTCAGTTACCAGCCGCTTGAGCGCTCCAGAAACATAGCTCATGCCGCCAACTTAAGCTGACGATAAGCATTTCCCTTTGCCAACCTCACCAAATGCTCTAACCAAAAATACCGCTCCAGCTCCGTCTGCTCCTGCTGAGATAACTCCTGATCTTTCTTAAGCACCAACAGCTCAGACATCCGGGTCTGTAACTTAGCCGACGGTCGAATTGCCAAAATCGTTTTGGGATCAGGCTGACTTGCCAAAAGCTGAATAATATCCGCCTCACCCTCAAACGGAGTCACCACATCCGCCTGAACCTCCAGCAACCCACGCTCCAAAATTTCCGGCAGATGAGCAGCATGTGTCTTTAACTGTTCAGCTAAGGATTCAGGGATGTCGATGGTGACCTGCATAGGATTAGCCTTCCTGAAAGGTTAATGGACAGTACCTTAGCCACATCCTAGCCCAAAAAAGAAGCGCATTGCCCCAAAGACAACGCGCCCCATTCAGTCAAAACGACTTAGAAATCAATAGTTGACTAGCCAACCAATTCCTTCACCTTCTTCATGATGCCAGTGGGGTCAATGCCCTGGTGAGGATACTGTTCCCACAGACCACCGCAGCCTTCCTCGTGAGTCGCCAAGGAAGCAAACTTCGGAGTCAAACCGCGCTCCAGTAACCAAGTACCAAAGCGGCTGCCCAGACCCGTGCGCTTGTTGAACGGCTCTACCGTAATCACAAAGGGAGATGCACCAATCTTGGCGATGACCTCTTCATCGACCACATTCAGCGTGCCTTTGTTAATCAGACCCACATTGATGCCGTCCTTCTTCAGGCGCTCCACCGCATCCAATGCGCGGTAAACCGCATCACCAAAGGCAACGATGTAGCCCGCATCGCCTTCACGAATCACGTCATCCTTGCCGGAGACAAACTTGTAATCGCCGCCGAAGAAATCGTTGCCACTCTCATCCAAGACCATAGGCACCTTGGAACGCGTCGAGAAGATGAAGCGCAGGCCGGGGTCGTTGAAGACCGACTTGACGCAAGCGGTCATCTGGTTGGCATCAGCAGGGAAATACAGGTTCGTGGGATAGCCATCGTCCAGGCCATTGTCCGCGAACATGTTGTTGATGCCGAAGTGGCAGGTGTTGTCTGCCATGTCATCGATGCCCGCGTGGGAGAAGTGGCAGATCAGGTTCGACTTATTCAGACGCGCCATCGTGATCTCAGAAATACACATTTCCAAGAAGGCACTGAACGTCGCAAACACACCCTGCTTGCCTTCCTCCATGCCGAAGCCCGCCGCCGCTGAGAGGTTGCCGCGCTCCTGGATGCCGCCGCTGATGAAGACCTCTGGATAGGCATTGCGGATGTGAACCAAACCGCAGGAGCCTTCCAGGTCACTGTCAACCACAAGGACTTTGTCCTTGCGCTCTTGCTCGCTCATGCCGCCGAGCACTTCCACCATGGCCTGACCGAAGACGTTTCGGTTGGAGCCCAATTCCTTGGATGCGCCGATGAATTCGTAGTCATTGCTGGGCTTGGCGGTGTTCTTGAGGATGTCCGCAGCGGGCTGGTGGCCCTTGGACTCCAGGTAGGTGATGGCTGCGGGAACCGAAATCACGTCGTGACCGTGGTTGGAGCCTTCCAGACCTTCAATGCCGGGGCACATGGGGCGCTTGATGATCGTGGCGAAGGGGCCGGGGGTGCTGATGGCTTCGCAGATGCAGGCGTAGAGAGCATCGATGTCTTCGCCGTCGCACTCGTTGGTCTTGAGGCCATGACCTTCCAGGGTTTGTTTGACGCTATAGCCGCCCAGGTACTTGGAGGGGTTACCGGCGATGGTGACATCGTTGTCGTCGATCAGCAGCTTGACGTTGATGTGCTGTGCCACGGCGAGACGGGCTGCCTCAGCGTCGTTGCCTTCCTGCTGGGAACCATCGGAACCGAGGCAGAAGGCCGTTTTACCCGGGTTGGCCAGCGCAACGCCGTTGACGTAGGGCCACATGTGACCCAAGCGACCGGAGCTGAACTTTACGCCGGGGGTGAGGCCCAGTTCGGGGTGACCGGGCAGCTTGGAGTTGGCGGCGCGGTACTGCATCAGTTGCTCGGCAGGCAGGTCGCCATTGAGCGTAGACATCAGGTATTGGGTTCCAACACGGTGTCCGGCTTCGTCAAAGAAGATGGGGACGTAGTTGTCGGGCTGGCTCTTGAACAGGGCATCGAGGATCATCACCTCGGGCACGGTGTCGTAGGGACCGCCCGTATGGCCGCCGACGCCGCGTGCTGCGCCGGTTGCGGTGAAGAAGACGATCGCATCTCGGCAAAGCTGAATATTGGCCTTCAGTGCTTCTCGCTGCTCATCGGTCAGCGTAGAAACAGAAGGATCGAGCGAGACGGATTTGTACTGGTTCAAATCAATCGGAAATTTGCCGAGGTCAAGACCCATGTTGATATCTCCTAACTAGATGTCGTCTGTGGCTCAATTGGTGCAACGGTGAACTCCGCCGAATAAATTTGGCAAATGTTCAGCACGAACCTTCGGATCATCTTCGGTGATTTTGGAGCCAGGGTCTACCCGATCACAATGAAAGTTGGGTCAAACCCTCGATATTGGTTGCATTTCTTGCATAGCAGCAGTGAAATCCTGTGGTTAAGGCTGGGTTAACGTCGAATTGATGCTGGGTGAATGCCTGTATTCGGCCTTGGGGAGTCACTTGGGGAGTCATCTGTTGTCGGAGTTTCAGCCGTGGTTTGGGCAGGCTGTGTCTGGGACCAAGTATGGGATAAAGATGACCCTCGCGGGTGACGCGATCGCCCCTTCCCTCTATCTAGAATCCAATCACACAGGTGAATTTGGACTTCTAATCTATGGCCCTCATCGACGACGTGAGGAAGATTTGCGATCGCCTCGCCCCCCACGGCTGGCACGAGCTACTCCTCAAGCATGGCCTCGACATCACAGCAACTGACCTCGCCCAGG
>CALIJJ010000104.1 GCA_938017515.1 uncultured Pseudanabaenaceae cyanobacterium | reverse complement strand
GGGTCTTCTTCACTGCTAGTTTCTCTTGCCGGGCTTCTTCATCCCAGAATCCATCTTGACCCATCACGGATGCCTCAATCCCTTTCTTGAGAATCTCATATTGAGATCGAAACAAGCTATTTTTCGAGATTCCCATTAGATCGTTTCTATCGATACAAAATCAGATTGTCTCTGCAAGTACAAAGTGCAAAAAACGCTTTTAAATATTCAATTTTCGGATTAAGAGCGGGAGCTGCCGTTTTGATGTACTCGCTGATACAGCTCTGCCTAAGCTGACACGATTTGATTGAGGGAGCTTCGGTATGCACGAGGCGAAGACCATTCAGAGCCAGAATATGACAGCTCAAACGCAATCTTTTCTGCCGCAAAATCTATCAAAAATATGGATTCAGCTCCAGCAAATCCTGGGGTCGATTAAGTTGGCAGTTCCCCTGTTGGCTTCCATCATCGGTGTCTTAATTTGGGCAACGTTCTACGAGTCTCAGGTTGGTTCACCCACCGTCCAGCAGGTGGTTTACAAAAGCCCCTGGTTTGGCGCGCTGATGTTTTTGCTGGCATTGAATCTGAGCGTGTCTGCCCTATCCCGCTATCCCTGGCGCGGCCCACGCAAGGTCGGGTTTGCCCTGACGCACTTCGGTTTGGTGGTTTTGATTGCGGGATCGGCTGCCGTCATTCACATCAGTACAGAGGGCATGTTGCTGATTCGGACGGACCAGGGGGCCAATAGTCTGGTGCGGGTCGAAGGCGAATTGCTGGATGTGGTTGGACCCGACCAAGCTGAAAAGCAAGTCAATCTTTTTATTAAGCCGGATAACACCGTCTCTCCGTCAGAGGTAGGAGGGCTAAAGCTCCTGCGCTATGCGCCCAATACCGTAACCACAACGCGCTTTGAGCCCGGTGGCCCGGTGGCCAATGCAGCGGTGAAGCTGCAGCTGCAGAGCGATCGCATGGGGCAAACCCTGGAGCGCTGGCTCGCGATCGCCCCCGCAGGCTACAGCGACGTTTCCGTTGGCCCCGCAACCCTAGAATTAAGACAGGCCAACACCGACACAGAACTCGAAGCGCTCCTGGCCCAACCTCAGCCTCAATTGGGCGGACGCTTTGGCTCGCTGCAACTGGGTGAGAATCCAGCCATTGACGTGGAGGGCAGCCTCGATAAAATCATCGACCTAGCCAACGGATTGCAGCTGCGCATCGACAATTTTTGGCCCGATTTCCGCCTGGATAGCGAGAACAGGCCCGAGTCGGCCTCGGATCAGCTCAACAATCCGGCAATGCAGTTGTCCCTGCGACTGGGACGCGGTGAAGCGGCCCAGCAGGAGCGCTGGTTTATCTTTGCCAATGGTCAGTTTGATCCGATTCGTACCTCGGTGGCTGGCGCCGCCCTGGATCGCGACGCATTGGGCTTAAGTGAAGTGAGCTATGACGTCCAGCCCCCTGCACCTGAGGACTATTTCCGAGTCGTGATGGGGCCGGAGGGTGAGCGCTTCTATGCCGCCAATTCCTCTAAGGGGTTTAAGTCTGGTCCGTTGGAGGCTGGGGAGGCCGTGACACCGGGCTGGGCTGATTTCCGGATTTCCGTGGCGGAGGCGATCGCCGATGCCCAGGTCCAGCGAGAGGTGGTGGAAGTGCCCGAAGACGAAAACCTGGAGGGCGAACCGGCGTTGCTGGTGGCCATGCCCGATGGTTCCGAGCAGTGGCTCCCCTGGGGCGACCCAGTGGCCCTCAGCAATACCAGCGGTGATTACTACGCTGCCTTTAGTCCACGCATGTTGCAGCTTCCCTTTGGCATCAAGCTAGAAGACTTCATTGTCGAGCGTAACGAGGGCAGCGAGTCCGTGGCCATGTGGACCAGCCAAATTCGTCTTGATGATCCCCATCAAGGCGTGCGCGAATCCCGCCGCGTTTGGATGAACCACCCCACCTGGTACCAGGGCTGGAAGATTGCCCAGGCGTCCTGGAATCCGGGCGATCTGAACCAGTCCACGCTCCAGGTGAAGCTAGAGCCCTGGTGGGTAACGGGGCTCACTTGGCTGGGTTCGTTGATGGTGGTTGTGGGTACAGCCGTGATTTTCTATGGCCGTAGTGCGATGAAGAACCTCAAGGCGGTTCTGCCGGAACCGGGCCAGGAAGAATCATCGGACGCTGAGCCCCCCGAAATGGGACTGGCTGCCCGTCTGTAGGGATGAACCGCCAACCTGTAGGGATGAACCGCCGTTCATCCAGTCCAGGGTTTATGTCGTCGATTTCAAGGACGGTGCCTACATCTGTTTTTCGTACACGCTGTTTTTTTGCACACATCTGACGCCGGAGGACGAACGCGGTTCGTCCCGACCGAAACCTCTCAATTTCTTTGGACGAACGCGGTTCGTCCCTACAACGCTTATCTATGAAAATCCTCAAATTTGCCCTTGGTTTTATCCTGGGTCTCCTTATCCTGATTCTGCCGCTGAGCCAGTTCCAGCCCAATTTGCTAGAGCCCTTGCAGTCCATGGCGGTTCAACTCGACGGTCGTAAAAAGCCGTTGGATACGGTTGCCCTGGAGACTGTCGAAAAATTGCATGGTTCTGCCAGCTATAAGCAAGCCGATGGTTCTAAGCTGAGCTACCTGGAAACGTATCTGGCGATCGCCTTCAACGATCGCGATTGGAACACAGAGCCCTTTGTGTTGCTGAGCTATCGGCCCCTTAAGGAGGCGGCAGGATTTGACCCTGAGCAAAAGCACTTCAGCTTCCGAGAAATCATCGGTTCTCCGGCTTTAACCGCCATTGTCAAAGACGCCCACGCCAAGCAACTGGCGGAGCAGGAGCTGAGCCGCTTGGAGCGGGAAGCGCTCACCATTGAGGAGCGTGTGGCGCTGCTGTATCGCACGGTTGGGGACAATAGCCTTCCCCTGGTGCCTCACCCGAGCGATGGCAAGGGGACCTGGGTCACGATCAACCAAGCCACCGAACTCTATTCCCCTGAGGACGCCGCTCCAGTCATGGCGCTTCAGCAACAGATTGAGCAGACCTATCGCCTTGGCCCCGCCCACCGCGACATCGTAGGCAAGCTGGCGGCGGACCTGAAGCAAACCTTGGCCAGCTTCAGTCCTGCGGTTTATCCGTCGGATCAAGTGCTACAGCGCGAGGTCTTTTTCAACGGTTTCCATCCCTTCGGCAAGGCTTGGATGATCTACGGCTTGGGGTTCCTGGTCATGTTGGTGTCGCTCTGGTTTAAGCCGACGGAGCTGTACTGGGGTGCCATGGGACTGTTCTGCTCTGGTATGGCAGTCCAGGCCTACGGCTTCCTGTTGCGGATGCAAATTGCCGATCGCCCGCCGGTCACCAACATGTATGAGTCGGTGATTTGGGTCAGCTTTGGCGTCACGGCGATCGCCCTCCTGTTCGAGTTCTTCTCCAACAAAGCCCGCTACTTTCTGCTCGCCGCTGCACCGCTGGCCGTGGTTTGTCTCGTCCTGGCCGATCGCCTGCCGGTTGTCCTAGACCCCAGCATCGCGCCGCTGGTCCCCGTCCTACGGGACAACTTCTGGCTCAGCATCCACGTCCCGACGATTACGCTAGGCTATGCTGCCTTTGCCCTGGCCATGGGTCTGGGCCATGTCTCCCTCGGTCACTACTTGTTCGCCAAGCCGGACCAAAACCCTGCGGTCAAAAAACGTATCCAAACCCTTTCCCAGTTCAACTACCGCACCCTCCAGGTTGGCGTGTTGCTACTGACGACGGGGATTATCCTGGGCGGTATCTGGGCGCACTTCTCCTGGGGGCGCTTCTGGGGCTGGGATCCGAAGGAAACCTGGGCTTTGATCGCGCTGCTCTGTTACCTCGTACCGCTCCATGGCCGCTTGGTGGGTTGGATTGGCAACTTTGGTATTAACGTCGCCAGTGTGGTCTCGTTCAATGCGGTTTTGATGGCTTGGTATGGCGTAAACTTTGTCCTAGGCACTGGCCTACATAGCTATGGTTTTGGCACGGGAGACTCTCAGATGATTGTGGCAACGGTGGTGGCAGCGGATTTGGGGTTTGTCCTGCTGACCGCGCTGCGTCACGTTCGTCCTGGCCTCAATTCAGAGGCATCTGAGACTATCAGCTCGGAGCCCTCGGCGGCTCCGGTCACCGCTGAACCCAAGTCTGCCTAGCGAACCGTTTTTTAGAGAGGAAAGCATCAATGGAACGCCGTAAATTCTTATCCTGGGCTGGAGTAGGTGTGCTGGCAACCTCGTTGCCCGCTGTCTTGGCAGCTTGCTCTAGCACCTACGAGAGCAGTGAAGCTTCCACTGATACCAGTGCTGAGCCCATTGCCAGCGATGCTCCAGTCAAAACCGCTCCTGCCATTAGCGACACCCCTGATGCCGATGGCTTTTACGAAGTCGGTACAACGGCACAACTCACGGATGGCGGTGCAATCACATCCAAGAAGTTTGCTAGCGCATCCGGTGCGCTGATCGTCATCCAGGACCCGGCCAATGCTGAGGGCGTTGTGGCCCTTGATGCTCGCTGCCCCCACCAGGGCTGTGCGGTGGACTGGAAGGGGGAGAAGTTTGTCTGTCCTTGCCATGCTTCTGCGTTTGGTGTGGACGGCGCTGTATTGCAAGGCCCTGCCACGGAAGGTCTACCCGTTTTTGAATCCAAAGTTGATGGCGAAAAAGTCTTGGTGAAACCGGCCTAGGAACAGAAACGAAATAATCCTGATCTGCCGTAGGAGCAAGCTGCGTTCGTCCGGACAACTAGCGGAGGTTTTGCGTTAGCCGGACGAACAGCGCTTCGTCCCTATGAGTCAAATGTTGGTGTTATTAAATTCTCGTTCCTTAGCCATGACGCTTTAAGAAAACTGGCATGGTATGCATGGTGGCATGATAGTCATGGGGACGAACCGTACTCATCTGGCTGCTGGCCTAGTACATTGGCTGGACCAAAAGCTCTTCGCTAGAGCAGCAGCGGTTTTTCCCTACAAAATTCTGGGATTATTGAATTTCTAAAACCCTCTTTTTTGTAACTTCTAATCTAACGATTTATGGCTCAGCTCACTCCGGCACAGGTTCTAGAGGCGATCGCAGCCAAAACGTCCTTAAAAAAGGCTGAACTCAGCCGCATTGACTTACAGGGCGAAATCCTCGACGGCGCCAGTTTTTCCGATGCTTATCTGCGAGCCGCTAATCTCATTGGAGCCTCCTGCAAGGGCACGGATTTTTCCCAAACGACGTTAATTTGGGCCAACCTCTCTAAGGCGGTGTTGGAGGAGGCCATTCTCAGGCGAGCCAACCTGACCTGTGCCCGTTTGTCCGAAGCGAGCCTTCGTCGCGTCCAAGCGAAACAAGCCATTTTTGTGGGGGCTGATTTGGAACGCGCCGATCTCTCCTTTGCCGTACTCGATGGCTCAGATTTTCGTGATGTTAAGGGAGTTCACTGCAATCTTCAAAACGCTAGCCTGAGCGATGCCAAGGGCGTAGGGGCCGACTTTAGCTGGGCAAAAATGAGCTGTGCTCAGCTCCAGGGCAGCACGTGGGAAAAAACGAGCTGGGTCGAGGTGGCATTGGATTCTGCGGTGCTTGAAAAGGCCCGATTGGAGGGCAACGATTTTTCAAAGGCCAATCTCCAGAATGCCAACTTTCTCAATGCGAATCTCAAGTCCGTGCGCTTCCGTAGCGCCAATTTGAGTCAAGCCCAGTTGGATTGGGCCGACCTTTCGGTGGCGAACCTGCGGGAAGCCAACCTGACGGGGGCCTCCCTGTTTAATTCGGTGTTGGAGCGTGCCAGCCTCAAAGATGCCAATTTATCTGGAGCCAATTTGCACGATGCCAGTTTGGAAGAAGCCAATCTAGAAGGCGTCGTGCTAGAGGGGGCAAAGGTGGTTGGGGCAATCTTTACGGACGTTCTAGGACTAACCGCAGAGCAGAAGCAGTGGTTGCGTCAGCAAGGTGGCCTGAATGTACCGGATTGAGGCAAACACATCGGATTGAAGGCTGGGTAAGTGATTTGATTGGAGAGCTTGCGTGAGCAATTCTAGCTATTCGCACTCCGAACCAGCGTGAGCTATTCGCACTCCAAACCAGCGTGAGCTATTCGCTCAACCAAAAGTAATCAGCGATTTTGCCGGTTCCTTCGTTTCGAAACTGTTCGGATGGATTGAGCAGAACGCTGGCTTGGGAGACCTCCGTACCCAGGCGACGCTGCACACGGCTGGGGATACCATAGTCGTAGATCACATGCCCTTGGCCTGCCAGCATCACAACGGTATGGTCTGGATTTGTCTGGACATAGGTCGCCACGGCTTCGGCCATGGTTTCATCCCACAGGACTTGGGCCGCAAAAAAGTTATTGAAGGCTGTTTCGCTGTCTTTGCCCTCACTAGAACCGTGTCCCCCATGGCCGTGGAAACTGTCAAACACATGCTTGACGAAGGTGCGGTAGTCCTGGCTTTTAACGTTAATCTCCTCTAGTGCAGGAATCCACGTCAGCTCATCACCGACCAGGGAATCTAGCCCCTGCCGCGCCACTTTGCGAGTCACTTCTCGGGGCGTGTTGGCAGCAATGAGAGGCAGTCCCTCTGTTTTGGCATAGTCCAAAATCGGTGAGTACAGCTCCCAGGGAAATCCCCAGCGTTCATCGTATTCACTCTGGATGCGCAGTTGTTCCAGGTCAATGTCACCGGCTAAGTACTGGTCGAGGATAGGCTGGAAAGGCCGCTGGAACATTTCCAGGCTGATGGCAACGGATTTGCCCTGGTCAACCAGGTTGCGAATGATTTGGAGTTGGGCCTGGTGATCGGCGACCTGGTCATGGGTTTCGCCCAGATAGATGACGCGGGCGGAGGCGATCGCAGCCAATGTCTCGCTTTGCTCCGAAGTCAATTCCGCTTGGGAACCCACTCGAATGGTCTCTGCCGTTGATGCGGCGGCTGGACGCTCAGGGCTCATCGCCACCAACGTCTCAGCTTGGGCAGGAGGAGCAGAGACAGAATCACTGACGGATGGGGGCGAGGCGATTGTGCAGCCTGAAGCCGTCAAGAGCAAAAAGGCTAAACAGGAGGCCAGACCATAACCTCGGTGCAGGGGTTGGTCTGGCTTGGAGTGGGAAGAATGCGGGAGCTTGGGATGCGCAATGGGGCGCTGGGAACGTGATGTCTGCAAGGATTTTATGCTCCAGAGCATGGAAAGCTCACGTCTTGGCAAGGTTAGGGTTGATTATTCAGAGCACGATTCAGAGCACGAACAGCTCACGAAGATCGGGTCATGAGTACTGCTGGTCTGACCACCAACAGAGGGTGAGGGTGGGAATCGCAGTGAGCAGCAATATAGCGAGCGCACTGGCGCTCGTACTCTGAATCCAGAGGGCGTCCGTGATGCCGACAAAGAGAACTGACAGCCCTTCACGACTACCCGCGATTTCCAGCAATTCCAGGAGGCTAACAAAGGCTAGCAGCAGTAGTTTGACGCGATAACTCATAACCCAATCCTCTACATTCACCAATATCTCTAAACAACCCCAGTTCAGATTCGATGAATCCGATACGCTGAGTGACCTGAATTGAGCCTTCCAAGCGGGATCCGTTGCTGTCGGCTTTCACCACCAGAGGTCGTAATGGCAGATCGATTACGCCTAGGCCCTGTCCTCTAACAACCTATCAAAGGTCTGTGACAACACTTGGGCGGGAACCCGACCCACGGTGCTATCGGCAATGACTTGGTTGGCGTCCAGGGTGACAAAGTGGGGCACGCCTGTGACGCCGTAGGTCTGAACCTGGGCTGAGCGAGCGGGGTCATCGATGTCGAGCATGACAAAGTTGATGTCGTCACCGTAGCGATCGCGCAGGGCTTCCACCGTCGTGGCCATGGCTTGGCAACTGCTGCACCAGTCCGCGTAGAATTCGACCAACGTGGGCTTGCTGTTGGCCATGGCTTCCTCGTAGGGCATCGCAACACGTTCCATGGCTTTGAGGTGCATTAAGCCAGCAACGGGGGAAAGGCTTGGGGCTGCCGTCGCACGGGACAAGAACAACATGGCGGTCGCGAAAAGGGTGAGGAGAGCGATCGCCAGATAAAAAATGGGGGAGATGGGTCGAGAAGTAGCCTTTTGCATCAATGCTGCCTCGATAGAAATGGGACCTCAAGAGAAGCGTGAAAGGCCTGAACGACCTAGCGATAAAAGTAAGCCAAAAAGATATGAAAGCCCAGCATCACGAAAAAGATGCAGACCAGGAAAATGTGGGTGGAGAGCCACAGGGCACGCATGCCGCGAATCAGCGGACCCTTCGAGAAAGCACCGAAGGGTAACTTGGTGCCAGCCAATTCCATGGTTACGGGGACCCAACCAAAATACTTGCGAGGGGACTCCAGCACCCCTGTTTCTGCCACAACACCGACCAGTGCCGATAGGGTGACGCCGATGAAAACCCACAGAAAGGCGGCATTAAAATTGAGGCCCGTCGCGCCAATGGTGTGAACCGCAACGATACCGACCATGCCCACGCCCATAAAAACATGCAGGCGACGCCAAAATGGCACAGTGCCAGGCATCTTGATCTTCCATTTACGGCCTCGCTTGCGAACGGTCAAAATCATTTCCGCCAGCACAAAGGCAACGGATAAAAATCCCGTGATCTGCTTATATAAGTTGCCCCGTAACACCTCGTGTAATTCAAAATATTGAGATTGAATCTGGGCCAAATAGCTACTGCTCAGCGCAAAGGGAAGCAGTAGGAGAGCTGTTAACAGCGTTAATAGAATAAGGGTCGAAAAGCTAGGCTTCATGGAAAGCGCAAGACATTTAAGAAGGGCGAATAAAACGATTGGCGATGGGATGGGGCAGAGAGAGATTTTTGGGGCAGAGGGGAAACTTGCGCTTCCCCTCTACTCATCAATCAGAATCCATCAACCTAGGTTTGAAACTATGCAGCTTCATCCAGGGGGATGTTGATGATGACACCACCCATGACTTCGCCCATTTCGAACACCTTGTCAGGGAAGCGCTCTAGGTGAATCGGGTGGGTGTTGTGGCATGAAACGCAGGCTTCTGCGACGGCCTTGTCAGGATACAGAGCCGAGAAGTACTTCTTACCGCCCACTTCCTGATATTCCTTGTAGGGCTCACCGGTTTCGTTCACGGTGTCCATGGCCTTCTTCTCAAACTCGGTCTTGGGAGCGTGGTTGTCGTTGATGTTCCAGGTGGAGATCAGGTTGTAGGTGAAAGGGCTACCGTCGGAAGCAATTTCAGAGCCCAAGCGGAACATCTGAGCCGGCAGAGGAATACCATCTGTCTGTTGCCACGATTCCGTGGCCTCAGCATCCAGAACACCGTCGGGCTTTTCTTTGCCCTCTAGTTTCTTGAGGCGGTTAACGACGTGCTTGGTGTAGGCCGTACGGTCGGCGGCCATGACGGTGTGGACGTAGTCAGCCACAATCTCAGGGGGAATGCCCGCTGCTGCCACTGGGGTGGAACTAGAAGAGCCACCGCCACCGGCGCAGGAGACGGCAAGAAAACAAACAGCGATCGCCATCGAGAAAAATGCGATGGTTCTTGCTTTGAATCGACTAAACCAATTCGATGAACGTTGAGCCAGCATGATCAATCCTCTCTAAAATCAGGCAGAAATTAAGAACACAAGTGATTGCCAACGGTTAATTGGAATTTAAGAAAGTGGCAATCTAATGAACGGCCTCCCAAGGAGGGAAACCCAAGTCTATGTCCAGAAAATTTCTGGAACTTGGACTATTTGCCCTCACGCTTGTCCCGAAGAACTCGCACCATATCAAAGCTTTTCAGGTGCAGTTTTGGCGGTTGGGCAAAATTGGATTCGACAAGCTCATTGTCGAAAATACTGTTATAGGCGTATTCCATTCCGTGGCAATTCATACAAACTTCGGAAACCATACGATCGCGAGGCTTTAATGTGTAGGTATTGTTGTGATTAACCAACACATCTCCCCCAGACGTTTCCTGATGGGTTTCCCGCGGCAAGTGGCATGTTGCACAGGTTACGGAAGCCGAGCTTGGCCGAGGCAGCACTCCCTCTGCAACAAACAGCTCAGCATGTTTTGACGTTTCATAGTTCAAAGAATGCTGATCGTTATGACAGGTTAAACAGGAGTCAACCGAAGCCTCATAGGTGTTGACGGAATGGACATTGTGGCAAGCATTGCAGTTCATTTGCTTGCTGTGGGCCTCTGGCTTCATTGCCAGCCGAGCCTTGGCCGGCGTCAGCGGACTTTGGCCTTCGTTAAGGCGAATGCCATGCTTACCGAGCAGAAAGGTATCCGTCTCAAATTCATGGCAGGATTGACAGCTTTCGTAGTTCGGCTTTTGAACAAACGCCTCGGTCTCTGAATCCTGGTGACAACTGGAACAGTTGATTTCAGATAACGCATGGGCGCTGCCTTTCCAAAGTTCCGTCATTTCAGACAGCTCTGCCTCGGTCACCCCATCCGCAAGGGCTGGGGTGATGTTCCCTAGACTCAATGACGCGATCGCCAAGCCAAGGCAAAGAAAGACCGAAACGACAGAGCGCCAAGAGGGTCGCCCGATTCCCTGCTGTCCCTTCATGCGTCACCTCCCAGAAACTCTTGCTTCAGGTTGGGGGTCGGCGCAGACTCAACCGTCGCCTCTACAACAATATCTGGGAGCTGCTGAACAGGAAGCATGGGCGGTTGGTCAAGATTGTCGTACAGAAAACCGGTGGAGATGGAGCGGTGGTCGTGGTAATTGTGACACCCTGCCGTCCAGCACCCCTCTTCCGTAAATCCGTCGTGACTTTTCATATCGCCCTCAATGATTCCCTGATGGCAAGCCATGCAGAGATCGGGTTGCAGGTGCACCCCTCTCCCGTACATCTGCACATGCTCGTTGTGGCAAGCGGTGCAGGTCAGGGCATCGAGATTCTCAAGCTTTTCAGCCCAGCGAATATCCCGAAATTTCTTCTCCCCGTGGATGTCCTGGGCCAGTTCTGCCTCGTGACAACGGTTACAGGTTTCATTCGAGACCTTTTTGAAGCCATCGTGGCAGGAGGCACAGCTTGCCTCGAACCCAAAGTGTCCCTCGGAGGTAACACCGGGCAGGAAGATTGACTGCTGTTCCAAACCGAAGTTGAAAACAGCAATCAGCCAAACCAGAAGCAGAATAACTGCGCCACCAATCAGCGTCTTCAGGTTAAAAACAGACTTGAGTGTGAAGGACTTTGCTGATTTAGAAGCCATCAACAGATTTTGCGACAACGAACACAATGAAATGGGTCGAACACAGGGTCACCCTAGAGCAGGAGCAGCAGAGCGATCAGGGCCCCAACGCCAAGGATGCCACCTGCCACAGGCAGCACGGGAAAGTCGGGATCGGGGGCAACGGTTGTTTCTGGGGCAGCTCCTCCTGTGGGCGCTGTTCCCCCCGCCGGAGCAGGCGTCTCCAGAGCAACCTCAGACTGGGAGTAGTCTGCACCGTCCAGCATCAGCGCTGTAATGGCACCGTAGGCATCGACCCAGGCTTGCTTGACCTGGGGGGTCCAATCATCTTTGAGATACTGTTCAAAGGTTTTAAGCAGACTGTTGCCCACCAGGGGATAGTGTTCGGGAAGCGCACCGTACTTAACGTGGCGTGCCCCCATGCCCCCCAGAGCCTTTTGCAGGACTTCAGGATTGCGCAGGTTTTCGACAACCGTCACCAGACCCCCCTTGAGCATCTGCTTCTGCTTGGGCATGTTGGTGTGCTCAAACAGGGGCTTGGCAGCGGGATAATCCGTGAATAAATTATCGTAGAAGCTTCCCACAAACGCATCGGCCTGGGGAGCAACTTTACCGAAGCTCTCCTCCAGCAGCTCCACCTGAAGTCCACCTTCCTCAGCCTCAGCTTCAGCTTCAGCTTCAGCCACAGGAGCGGCAGCGGCGGCAGCTAGGTCCACCTCACTGTCAGAATAGTCCGCACCATCCAGCATCAAGGCAGTAATCGCGCCGTAGGCATCAACCCAAGCCTGCTTGACCTCTGGTGTCCAGTCCTCCTTGAGATATTGCTCAAAGGTCTTGAGCAGACTATTGCCCACGAGCGGATAGTGCTCAGGCAGCGCACCGTACTTCACGTGACGTGCGCCCATACCCCCCAGGGCTTTTTGTAGAACCTCGGGATTACGTAGATTTTCGACAACCGTCACCAAGCCGCCCTTGAGCATCTGCTTCTGCTTGGGCATGTTGGTGTGCTCAAACAGAGGTTTTGCCGCAGGATAATCCGTAAAGAGGTTGTCGTAAAAACTACCCACAAATTCATCAGCCTGGGGAGCAACCTTACCAAAACTCTCCTCCAGCAGCTCCACTTGAAGCCCACCTTCCTCAGCTTCAGCCTCAGCCGCAGGAGCAGCGGCGGCCAAGTCCACCTGACTTTCGGAATAATCTGCGCCTTCGAGCATCAGGGCTGTAATCGCCCCATAGGCATCAACCCAAGCCTGCTTGACCTCTGGCGTCCAGTCTCCCTGAAGGTATTGTTCAAAGGTTTTGAGCAGACTATTGCCCACAAGCGGATAGTGGTCGGGCAAGGCGCCATACTTGACGTGACGCGCCCCTAGGCCCCCCAGAGCTGCCTGCAATTTTTCCGGGTTACGTAGGTTCTGGACGACCATGACCAGTCCGCCCTTGAGCATCTGCTTTTGCTTCGGCATATCGGTGTGCTCGAACAGAGGCTTGGCAGCGGGATAGTCCGTAAACAAATTATCGTAGAAGCTTCCCACAAACGCATCGGCCTGGGGAGCAACTTTCCCGAAACTCTCTTCGAGTAACTCAACCTGCAAAGACATTCAAAATTCCCCTTTATTTAAACCCAATGGACTCAATCCAACTCAATTCGCCATCGATTTTGAGGCCGTAAAAGCCACAGGAATCGGCATCTAAATCGCTTCAAAAGCCGAGAAACTGCCGAGCGATTGAAGGCAGTGAACCCAGCAGGAGCAACTCTACTAGAGAACACACGACGGAGCAAAATGTATCCGTTTCACTCACCTCTCGCCTTCAACCAGGTCAAAAAGACAAAAGTCTAAGTAACACCTCGCCGCTGACTAAAGTGTTCAAATGTTCACTATCAACAAAAACATTTGGGAAAGAGTAATAGAGCGAAAAATGCTCGGGTGAGTACGTAAGCAGATTAAGCAATTGGAATTGAGCAATTCGTATCTAAAGCTACGGTCTTACTGGAATTATGCTCTTTTTGCATTGCATTCCCATTGAACTTTGATTTGGCGTCTTTGGATACTTTGCGTCAGGATGATGCCAATGATGCCAAGAAAAATATGGAACGATCAGTTTTGATTCGTCGGGCAGGTCTGTCAGACGTGGCCCGTTTGGTGGCATTCAACCAGGCCATGGCTGCGGAAACGGAGGGAAAAACCTTGGAGACGCCAGTGCTCACAGCGGGGGTCACGACGCTGTTGCAAACGCCTGCCCTAGGGTTTTATCTGGTTGCAGAGCAAAACGGAGACGTGGTGGCTGGACTGATGGTGACCCAGGAATGGAGTGATTGGCGCAATGGTCTGTTTTGGTGGATTCAGAGCGTCTATGTACAACCCGAATCCCGTCGCCAAGGGATTTACCGCAGGCTATATCAGTTTGTGAAACAACTTTCACTGGAAGAAAACGTTTGTGGCTTTCGTCTCTATGTGGAACGAGACAATCAGGTGGCGCAGCAAACGTACCGTTCTTTGGGCATGGCGGAAACGGTCTATCGGATGTTTGAGCAAATGAATGATCCTGTACGCCATGATTGAGAAGGACCATGGCTGATGTTTTGTTAGCGACGATGCCACTACAGATTCGTTTGGTTGAACCACCGGATTACGATGCGGTTTGGGATATTTTTCGGGCGATCGTCTCCCAGGCTGAGACCTATGCCTATGCACCGGAGACCAATCGGGAGCAGGCGATCGCCCTCTGGATCGACAAACCTACTGCCACCTACGTCGCCGAACGCCAGGGGCAGATTATCGGCACCTACTACATCAAACCTAATCAGCCCGGATTGGGAGACCATGTCTGCAACTGCGGTTACATGGTGGCTGAGCAGGCTCGGGGGCAGGGGATCGCAACGGCAATGTGCGAGCATTCCCAGGCAGAAGCCCAACGGTTCGGGTTTCGCGCCATGCAATTTAATTTGGTTGTCTCGACGAATGTGGGAGCGGTTCGACTGTGGCAGCGACTGGGGTTTGAGCGGGTCGGTGTTCTACCGGGGGCCTTTCGCCACGCCAGCCAGGGATTTGTCGATGCCTACGTTATGTATAAGCAATGGCAGAGCGCTGCGACGGTGGTAGAGAATGGGACGGAATGATAGCGTTCGCCAGCGCTGAATCGAAGCGATTCCGGAGCTGGCGCTATCACAAGTCCCCACCTGTTATGGGTCTGAACGTGCAATGAAACCGGCGATTGAAGATCAAGCCTTTGGTGTCATTCCCGTACTGGAGAATTCTGCTCCGGAGCGTCAATATCTCCTGATTCGCCATCGGAAGGGTCATTGGGGCTTTCCCAAAGGTCACAGCGATGGGAATGAGACGGCGGAGCAGGCTGCCCAGCGGGAGTTTCAGGAGGAGACGGGATTGTCAGCCTGTCACCTGTTTCTCGATCTAAAGTTTACGGAGCACTATCAGTTTCTCAAGAAGAAGAAGGGGCACTGGGTCCACAAAACGGTGATCTATTTTGTGGGAGAGGTACCCCTGGTTCAGGGCAAAATGCCTGTCGTCAAAATCCAACCGGAAGAAATCTCTGACTTTCGCTGGTGTTCCTATGCGGAGGCTCGCCTGCTGCTTTCCTTCGATTTGGCACGCAAAATGCTGAAGGATTGTGAGCAACGGCTGGAGGGGCGATCGCTAAGCTCCTAAGCGATCGCCCAAAACACTGGACCAAAACACTGGATTCATTGGATGCTTGTTTTTTGGCATTTTTCGGCACGCATTCCTAGGGGATATAGACGGGCATCACCTCCACATCCAGCTCCTGCCGCCACTGGTCCAAGGATTTTTCCCAGGCCAATTCCCAACGCTGGGCCAAAAAGGGCTGGGCCTTGGCGCCAATGCGATAGCCCACCGCAATGCGATCGAGGAGATAATTCAACTGTTCTGGCTGCTTGAACAGCGTACGCACCAAACTGCCCG
Organism: uncultured Pseudanabaenaceae cyanobacterium; assembly: GCA_938017515.1. Taxonomy (GTDB): domain Bacteria; phylum Cyanobacteriota; class Cyanobacteriia; order PCC-9006; family JAAUQQ01; genus JAAUOP01. The sequence continues at coordinate 15,688 of CALIJJ010000104.1, read as the reverse complement.
CGATCAGCAACACCGACATGGGACTGCGGGTCTGAGCGAGTTCAAAGGCCTTGAGACCAATTTCTGATTCTTCGTCAATGCCAAAGTCTGCGACGAGATGCCAGATATCGTGGGTTTGGCGGCGTCGCAAAAACAAATAGCTGGTGTCGTCCTTAACTTCGATGGGCCGGTAAAACGCTGCATCAAAACCGTGGGAGGTGATGTAAGTTGCGTAGGCATGACCCAAGGAGCCTTTGGGATAATTGAGCAGCGCGTCTAGGTCGGGAGAAGGAGCCAGGTAACGGTCTTGGATGAGAGCATCCATACCCGGCTGAGCCTTAATGAAATCGACCGAGAGTTGAGTCGCCTTGTCATTGCGCAGACCATCTTCAATGTCATAGACGGAAAGGGTATTGGATGGATTGGAAAGCAAAGACACCGTACCCTTGAGCGTGCTGAGGGTGTCCCCCAGCATCTGCTGCATTTTGTGGAAGCGTTGGGCTTGGAATGGCATGCTAACCTCCTAACTCTTATGGTTTTGCGGCGATCACAATTCCTGGATACCCATCACACGGATATCCCTAAACCCATGTAACCAAATAATTTATGCTTTAGCCTTGACCCGCATGGGTACTTTGATTGTTTACGGCCAAGCCACAGCATCATGACCGGAAAAAGTGTCCTGATTTTCTCCATCGCCTTCCTATTCGTCTTGCTGATGGGCTGGTTTGGACGGCAGCGTTTTGATCCCAGGGAAAATCCAGTCGGACAGACACCCACCGATCAGGTCCGCATCGCCTGTATCGGAGACAGTATTACGTTTGGAAGTGGCATCCGAAATCCCAAGCGCAATAGCTATCCCGCTCAATTGGGCCGACGTTTGGGCAAGGGATACCGCGTGCGGAATTTCGGGGTCGGTGGAACCACGTTGCTGAAGCAGGGCGATTCTCCCTACTGGCAGCAGAAAGCCTATCAACAGGCGTTGGCGTTTAATCCCAACATTGTGGTGATTAAGCTGGGAACCAATGACAGCAAGCCCCAGAACTGGCGCTATGGAGAGGCTTTTTTAGAGGAGTATGAGGCACTGGTAGAGCAGTTTCAAAGCCTGAGCAGCCAGCCTGAGATTTGGGTCTGTACTCCGGTTCCGGCCTATTCACAACTGGCGGGCATTGAAGCGACGGTGATTGTTAAGGAGGTGATTCCCCAGGTGAAGCAAGTTGCTGAGCTAACGGGGGCTGGACTGATCGATTTGTATGGCGCATTGAGCGATCGCCCCGAGCTGTTCCCCGATGGCATTCACCCCAATGCAGACGGAGCAGAACTCATTGCTGAGACGGTGTTTCGCACGATCGCGCCTCAGCCAGCAACCTAGCGCGAATCTCCATCAAAATTTCGCCCAGTCGATTGCGTCCGCTGCCGTCTGCCCCGCAGCCCCAGTAATAGTCCACGGGAGAATCCTCGATTAAGACTTCGTCCCCCGTGGCCAGGAGGCGATCGCGAATGGCCCCATGGGCCAAAAACTTGTGGAGCACAGCCCGATGCATCACCTCATCCTTGACCGCTTCCCAATCACTGCGACAGGGCAAGGCCCGCCCCCGTAGCTTGGCTTCGGTGGGGTCCGGGGCCTGACGCACCTGCTCAAATTGAGGTGTATCGATGTGCTTGTGAGCCTGATAGTAATGTTCGCTGGTGAGCCACCAATGGCCCTCAAGCTCAAACCCATGCAGCGAGAAATTGGAAAAACAACTGTAGAAAGAACCGTCCGCTGAGAAAAAATAGATGGCCATGCAGCGCGGGCACCGGCAAAAATTACTTCACAGCCAACATAACAATTTGGGGACCCTGAGCATTCGTCAACTCTTGGGCCTTTTGCAGAAATTCGCTGTAGTCTGCCATGTCATCCAGTCCCACAACATTGAGCACGACTTCGGAGAGCATCCAGGCGCCGAGTTTCAGTACGAGCTTCTTTCCGTCCATGACCGCGCCTCCCAAACTGTTCTTGTAATGTTTACGGGATGTTTTCTCTCCCAATGACATATACGTATAGAGGCCCTATCTATATGCAGCCTGATCGGAAACTGGGAGAATCTTCAGGGGTTGCTGAGAATTGGCTGATGAAGATTGGGGCAGACGGAGAACAGGCTGACGCAAGGTCAGCGGGCACAAGGTCATCTGAAATTCGGCCATCTGAAATTCAGCAAACTGAAATCAGGCAGGAAGGTCAGGCCCAGTTTGAACTCGGGCCTGCGTTCTTTCGGCCCCAAGCCCAGACGGCACGGGAGTTAGGTCTTCTGGCAGCAGCTGTACAGCGGGCAGAGACCGGACAGCTTCGGGTACTGGAGACCATGGCAGGCTGCGGCATCCGAGGGGTGCGCTATGGCCTTGAGGCGGGGGCCGATTTTGTTTGGAGCAATGATGCCGATCCAGACGTGTTGCCGACGCTAGAGGCCAATCTGGCCCGCAACCTGGACCCCGATCGCTATCGCGTCAGCCGTGGGGGAGCCCTGCAATTGCTGAGCCGTTGCTTCGGTGCACAGGATTATTACGATTTGGTTGATATCGATGCCTTTGGCAACCCGTCGGAATTTGTGGGGGCGAGCCTAGGGGCGGTCAAGATTGGGGGGCTGATCTATTTGACCGGGAGCGATGGGCGATCGCTCACGGGTCACGCCCCCGAAAACGCCCTCAAAACCTATGGCTTCTTCCCCCGCAGCAACCCGAGCTGCCAGGAACAGTCCTTGCGCTTCCTCATCGGCAGCCTCTGGCACGCCGCTGCCACCCGAGGTTTTGGCATTGAGCCGGTGTTTTCCTACTTCGGTATCCAGACCTACCGGGTGATGGTGCGGCTACGGCCCCGGACTCAGTCTTCCAGCGCCTACAAATTTCTTGGCCATTGCCACGGCTGCGGCGAGTACCAAACCATTGGCTGGCGCAAACTCAGCCGCGCCCACTGCAAAAACCATGAACCCCCGCTACCGTTAACCCTCAGCGGTCCACTCTGGCTGGGCGCCCTGCATGATGCCAAGTTTGTCAGAAAAATGCTCCACGGGGTTTCCCGCTTACCCCAAGCTCGCCATTCCGTCCTCACCGAGCTACTCCAGACCTTTGAGGCAGAAGCTGACATGCCCCCCTATCTATTTCCGCTGGGCGAAATCGGCAAACGCGGTCAAATGGATCCCCCAAAGCGCGATCGCCTGATTGCAGCTCTGCAAACAGCGGGCTACCGTGCGAGTCCGACCCACCTCTCCGCCCAGGCCATCAAGACCGATGCCTCTCTAGAACGTTGTATTGAGTTAAGCCAAGGATCGAGTTGAGCCAAGGATCGAGTTGAGCCAGGATTGAACTGAGTCAGGATTGAATCAAATGGGAGCCCAATCATGGATGAACGAGCATTGATAGACGAGGTATCACCCCATAGCCACAAAGCGTCTAGATGGGCTAAAACCCAGTGATTCCTCCGCAGAACTACCGGATTATGAAGTCCTGAATGAGAAGTCAGAGGAAGCAAACACGGAATGCTCCGAAGTATTGGGGATGATTTATCGTTAGTCCTGTGGTCGTGATACCTTGGGTGATCAGTGATCTATTCCGGATAATTTTTCCCGGTAAATTTTGCCAAAAGTGGGTCTAGATTGGTGTGTGGAACTAGGAGTTAGACAATGTTTTCAAGTGTAGTGGATCTCCTCAGGCAGGGGGGATTAACCATTTGGTTCCTGATCGGCTTGTCCGTATTGGCCTTGGCGACCATTATTGAGCGGTCTTGGTTTTGGTTTAGCCTGCTGACCAAAGAGAAAGAAATTCTCAACCAGGTCATTGGGTCAATCACTCGCCAAGACTGGGTTTCCGCCATGGAAATTGCTCGGCGTTCCACTGGCCGGCCCATCGGTCGCTTTCTCTATGCACCGCTGAAGCTGGCGAACCCTGATCCCGAAGTCTTTAAGCTCGCCCTGGAAGCCTCCGCCGATGAAGAGCTGGTGACCATGCGTCGCGGCGACAAAATTCTGGAGGCAGTGATTGCCCTATCTCCACTGCTTGGCCTGCTCGGGACTGTCCTCGGTTTGATTAAGTCTTTGGGCAATATTCGCCTGGGCGATCTGGGAACCTCCTCCACCGCAGGCGTCTCTGTCGGTATCGGTCAAGCGCTTTTCAGTACGGCTGTCGGCCTGATTATTGCCATTGTTAGTTTGGCGTTCTATCGCCTGTTCCAGGGCTTGATTTTCTACCAAGCCAAGTTGATGCAGCGCTCCGGCAACGATCTAGAACTGCTCTATCGCCAGGCTTGGTCCCAAACCGGGGGCAATTTGTTGCCGGGGAACCTCAATGCACCTTCCATGGCTGAACCGGCGAAAAAGGCTCCCAAGGGGAAAGGACCTGCAAAGGCGTAGGACCTGTCTTGATGAGCCCCAAGCTCGATGACATTTGATGAGCTTCAAGCTCGATGACTTCGATGAGCCAAAGGCTTAATCATTTTGATGAGCCTTTGGCTCAATAACCGAGAACGCGATACACCTGAGGTTCTGCGATGAAGCTGGATTTTGAAAACACATCTGAGGAAGTACGCATTGAGCTTATCCCGCTCATTGACGTCATCTTTTGCATCCTGATTTTCTTTATCTTGGCGGCGCTTCAGCTGACCCGGCAGCAGGCGATCAATATCAATCTGCCCCAGTCGAATACGTCGGCGCTACAAAACCGCCAGACGCTGATCGTCAGTATTGATTCCATCGGTCAGCTCTATGTCGATCGCACGCCGGTTTCTGAGGATCAGCTCTATCTCCTGCTGGAGGGCTACCACCGCACCAATCCCCAGGGGTTGATGCTGCTCAATGCCGATCGTTCGGCGATCTACGACGATGTGGTGCGGGCGCTGGACCTAATGCGGGCTGTGGGGGGCGATCGCGTTGCCCTAGCAACCCAGCCCGGACAATCTGCTCAAGATGCCATAGACCCCAGCGTCTTTCCGGGTTTGCCCGGTGGCGGTGAGGCTCCGGGAGCCCTCCCTGGCCTGCCGGGATTAGATGCTCCCGCAACCCCTGGGCTTGATTCACCTGCGTTTGATGATGGTCTCCAGGTTCCCGGAGCAGACTTCTCTCCAGATGAACTGGTGCCGCCTGGCTTTGATGATGTCACGCCTCCCGGTGCCGACTCTGATTTTGCCCCGGGTGAGCTGACCCCGCCGTCCTAGAACAGGTAGCCTTTGACATCAATCATTGAATAAATGGCAGCCCGAACCGGCGCAGACTCTTGTCTTTTGCTGGTTCGGGCTTTTTGCGGAATACGGACAATCCGGACTGTTGTTACCCATAGGACAGTGAAAGCCGCATCGAAACACGGTTTCATCTGTCCGTCTGAAAATCATGTTCGACTCAACATTCGGCTCTGTTCGAAACCAACCGTTACCCTGTTCGCTGTAATGTCAGCTGTAGTGGTTGAGCAAACGTTTCATGGCAAGAGCCCGACTGAGAGAGCAGCATCTGGTGAGAGGCAAACGCCTGTCCATGAAAACCAAAATCCTACGACGCTGGTTCATGCTGGGAACAATTCAGCTTGTGCTCAGTTTGATTCTGGCTGCGATCGCCCCCTTTTTCCTCAATTCGTCTATCCCCATCGTGGGTTTTTTGATCTGGGCGGGAATTCTGTGCATGTTACTCGGGTCTGGGACCTATATCAGTCTTCAGCTCCGATCCGCAGCCCAGTGCCGTCGCCAGTTTTTGGCGCAGTTTGGAGAATTGTTCCCGGATTACCGTAGCCTGAGCACCCTGGACTTTCTGGGGATTCCCCCCGTTCATCTGGCAGACCGCCTGGAGCAATATTCCCTGGCTGCTGCCGATCCTGATTTTCAGAGTCTCGAAATTTCACCTTTAGCCTTTGTGCGTGGAGGTCTGTGATGACAATATTTTTGAAGACACCCCAAACCCAATTGATTGAGAAACTAGGCATTGAGAAACTAGGCATTCAGAAATTGGGGGTGAAGAAATTTGCTCCCCTGGGGAAACTGGCGGCGATCGCCGCCCTCGCAACGGGCCTCAACGGCTGCGGCGTTATCCCAGGAACCAGCATCGAAACCGTTGAGCCCGGTTTCTCGGGGCTCAAAATTCAGCTCTACGGCGGCAACAAGGGCATTCAAAACGCCAAGCTCGTCAATGGCCGGGTTTGGTACAACGGCTATACCGAAGATGTTGTCGTCTTTCCGACTTACATCAACACCTATCCCTTCACCCAAGCGTCCACAGAAGGCTCTCCGGTGGATGAATCCGTGGTCTTTTCCGTGGGGGGTAGCCCCGTCTCTGCGGATGTGGGTGTCTCCTTTGGCTTCACCAGTGAGGTGTTGGAAGAAGGCGGCAATCAGACAAAGCTTCACCAGTTCTATGGCACCTACCGTAAGACACCCGATGCGTTTCGGGCCAATGAGCTGCGCAACGGCCTACGCAACTGCTTCGGCGAAGTGGCCGAAAATATGACCCTGACGCCGTCAATGCTGTCCACCAATCAGCAGAAGCTGGTCCAGGGAGTCAGCGACTGCACCCAGAAACGCTTCCCGATGATTGTGATCCAGGATGTGGCGTTGCTCGGTCCCCTACGCTTGCCGCCGGAAATCCAAAAGAGCATCGACGAGCAGTTCGCAGCCCAGCAGGCAGCCCAAACCGCCGAATCCAACCGTCGTAAGGTGGAAGCAGAAGCCGCTTCGAACGTTGCTCGGGCCAAGGGCGAGGCCCAGGTCACGATTGAGCAGGCCAAAGCAGAGGCTGAATCTAACAAGCTGCTGACGAATTCGATTACGCCCCAGCTTCTGGAACTGGAGCGGCTGAAGGTGGAGCGGGCACGCATTCAGAAGTGGAATGGCCAGCAATCCCCGGTGATACAGACCCCCAATGTTCAGGTGGGGGGAGCATCAGCTGGCAATGCAGCGGCTCAGTAGAGGCAGTTGTGGATGGGGTGGCTGGCTGGAAGTCATCCCAAACCATCCCAAACTAGGGCAAACCACATCCGTAAATGCTACAGATTTGGCTTGGAGCTGTTAGCAAGGCTCAGGCGTTGGCAATCCTAAGGCTAGGGGACCCCCAGGTGGGGTCGGGTGTCTGCTTCTTGTTTATTCACTCAGGTCCTATGTCTCTAGCGCAAGCCAACGCCTTTTATCAGGCGCTCGATCGCGATCCGGTTTTGTATTCTAAATACTTGAGCCACTGCTGTTCTTCGACAGAGTCAAATTTGGCTTGGGCCCAGGCTGTGCCAGAGCCTGTCATGCCTGATGAAGCAACCTGTGAGTCATTGGATTCCGTGACTCGCGATCGCCATTGGGATGAAACCGAAATCCTGAGCTTTGCGCTGCAACAGGGCTATTGTTTCTCGTTGGGTGACCTATACCAGGTTTGGTTTGGTCAGCACGATTATCGGACCTCCTATATGGAGCGTGTGGGAGGAAGAATGGGCGCGATCGCCTCCCTCAACCGCCAGCTTGTTTGATCCGTTTCCGAGATAGTTTGAGACCAAAGGCAATCAAGCCTCCCAAAAGAGACGGTGTTGGAACCGATGTTGGATTATTGGTGGAATCGCTCACAAAACGATAGCCAAGGTCCTGGAAAATTCCTTTTTCAATGGGGCTTAGAGCTCTGGCAGAAGCTCCTGTTCCGACCAATGCAGACATCAGTAAGTCTTCATACAAAGGGTTTTCGTCATCTAAATGACCAACACTACTGCCTTCGTTAAACGTGGTGGGTGTATAGAGGCCCAGCCCCATACCAACAGAGCTACCACTGTTAGCAGCCAGAGCGTTCGGACCGTTAAAAAATAAGCCCGCACCTGGACTTGCCCCACCAGTGCTGCCAGCATCCCAGATGGCCTGGTTAAGGAGACCCGTGTTCGGATCGATCACTGGATTACCATTTATATCAACAATGAACTGATCAAACTTAGACCAAACATTCGCAATATTTGGATTATCAAACGGGTCTGTACCGTCCTCAGCAATAAAACTACTAAATCCTAATGCATGGTTAAGCTCGTGAAAGACAACTGAATAGAAGTCAAACTCACTAGAGTTAACATCATTTGGGTTGCTGCTGAGATCCCAGTTTTGACCCCAGTTAAAATTAAGTATTCCATCATTACTTGAACCGTTAAGGTCTTCATTTCCATCGGATAAAACCTTACGGCGAATCACATCTCCACTGCCAAAACCAGCAAAAGTATTATTGCTAAAGCCAATAATCTGGCTACCAGCAGAAGCTAGAGTATTGGATTGGGGATTGCTAGAGGAGGTAACGCTAAGGGTAATCGTTGCATTATGGTCAAATTGTGTGCCCCATGCATCCGCTGCGTCCTGAAGCGCATTTTGCCGCTCTGTACCAAGCAATGGATCCAAAAAACCCACCCCATTGGCATTTTGACTGTAGTCGAAGTTGAATAAAACAGCCGAATTTGCCTGATTAGCTGTCGCAACTGCAACCAGAATTGCGGCTCCAGCACAGCTAGAACCACGCAACAATTGACGATTCATAAAACTATCTCAATATTTTGGGGTCACTACAACGCACAGCAGCTCAAGCAAGCCACTACTTTACGGATGACCTGACCTAAGCCTTAGATTACTTGCTTGAAGTTGTCTTTTATACAATGAAAATGTAAAGAAGAGTCGTTTTTATTTGAATTTTATTTGAACTCTGAGAGGCCATGGCTTTTGCCAATGACCCAGTGGCGCCGGAAGAAGCGGGAGAGGCTGGTTTCCTCCAGAGGCATATAGATCGGGCGTCCGTGGGGGCAGGTTTGGGGGTGTTTGGTTTGTTGCCACTGATCCAGTAAGCGCTGCATCTCTGGCAAGCTTAACGGCGTGCCATTACGAATAGCACTGCGACAGGCCGTGGCAACCTGGGCGGTTTGCAGGTCACCCCCTTGGCTAAGTTCCACAATGGCATCAGCGCAGTCTTCCCGCTGGGCAAGGGGAGCAGGCACAGTGCGGACAGCCCAGAGGCCGTCGCCAAAGGGCTCGATTTCAATGCCGATGCGTTCTAGCTGCGATCGCTGTCTTTCATTCAGTTGATTTAATACAATTGGTGGCTCCAACGGTACGCATTCCCAGCGATCGCAAATTTGCTCATACAACACCCGCTCGTGGGCAATATGTTGCTCAACCAACCAAAGCCCAGAAGGATGTTCGGCTGCGATGTAGGTGTTGTGAATCTGGGCCACAGCTTTGAGAAACTGAGAATTGAAAATGGAAAAGTTCGAACCGGAACCAACCTGGCGAGAGGTTTGGTATTGCCCCTGGGCTTCGGCGGCCTGGAAAATTTGAGTGATGCGCTCGCTATCGTTATTGAGCTGAGACCCCTCTGGGGCAAGGGTGAGCGCCTGGGCGATCGCCTCCTGGAGCCACTGTTGCCAGCGGGGAAGGTTGCGCAGATAAATTTCGCTCTTGGCGGGGTGGCGGTTCCAGTCCACTTCGTGGGGCGGAAGTTGTAGGTGCAGGAAAGCGATGGGAAAGCGATCGCGGGGCAGGCTCCGTCGCAGCGTGCCCAAAATGGTATGTTCCAGTTCCGGCAAACGCACACAGCGACCATTGACAGCGATCTTGACCCAATCGGGACGGCGGCGGTGGCAGCGGTCGGGGAGAGCTAGGGTGAATTGGGAGACGAATTGAGCCTTGGGCCTTGAGTCTTGAGCCTTGACAGCCTGCTTGCGCATCATCGTCCCATTGCTGGCTGATGCGTCTAATTCTGCATTCTCAATTCTGCATTCTGCATTCTCTAAGTCCCCATTCTCTAAGTCCCCATTCTCTCGTTCTCCATGTTCAATCGCTACCGTTCTCAAATCCCCCTCATTCACCCCTCGAATCATCTGAGGCAGGAGCGTTTGGGCAGAGGCTCCGGGCCACAGCGAGAACCAGGGTTTGTCGTTTTGCTCAGTTTGCCAGGTGATGTGGGGATGGCAGAGGGCAATATTTTGCAGCGTCAGTTGGATCGCACGGAGCTGTTGGGCGGGATGGGGCAACGCTTGGCGACGGGCGGGCCACTGTTCGAAAAGACCACTGACCGTAACGGTGGTGCAAGGGGCGATCGCCACAGCGATGGGCTCACTGGGATGACCGTTGCGATCGTAGGTGACTTGCCAGCCCTGGCTATCATCAACGGGATGGGACTCTGGGGAGGAGAGCGTTTGGGAACGGCTACAGATTTCGAGCTGGGCCAGTTGAGCTAGGCTGTGGAGGGCTTCACCCCGAAAGCCGAGGCTGTGAATTTGACTGAGATCGCGACTGTCGGAAATTTTGCTGGTGCTGTGGGGATGGGCGGCCTGCTGGAGGTCGTTGATGTCCATGCCACTGCCGTTATCGGTGACGCGAACGCACCATTGATTGGGCTGGATAGCGACGCTGATTCGGGTTGCGCCTGCATCTATGCTGTTTTCAACGAGTTCACGCACGACGGCGGCGAGAGAGTCGATGACTTCTCCGGCGGCAATGCGGTGGATGGTATCGGTGGGCAGGAGCTGGATCGGCATACTCTCGATCCTAGTCCAATCTTGCTTCGCTCTAAACAAGAAATATTTGGACCTGTGCTGCTGGCTGACGAGGGCTGAACTATTTCCGTTTGGACACCACCCGAGCTGGAACACCGACGGCCACAGAGTAGTCAGGAATATCCTTCGTAACCACTGCTCCAGCGCCGATGACGCAGCCATTTCCGATCGTTACACCATCCACCACTTTGACGCCTGCGCCCAACCAGCAGTCCTCGCCAATGGTGATGCCCTGGCGGGTGAGACCCTGATCCCGAATTGGAATACTGAGGTCGGCAAAATTGTGATTGTTGGCATAGATACCCACATGGCTACCAACCATAGAATTCTTGCCAATGGAAATATTGCCGGGACCCACGACAAAGGAGAACGGCCCGATATAGGCGTTTTCTGCGAGATGGATGTGGCAATCTTTGAAGCCATATACAGTGGTGACAAAGGCCCCGCGATCCAGCATGGCTCCTTTTTCTAGGGTGATGGAGCTGTCCTTAGAAGTTGCCTGCAAAACAGCGTAGGGCATCAGGGTGGATTTTTCACCCACACTGATCACGGAAGCATTGGTGATGTCGAGGTTAGGCTTACTGCTGATATTCTTGCCCCAATATTTGAAGAGTTTGGGGTAAACCAGTCCACGCACCTTGGAGCCGATGGGGTCTGGGAGCCAGCCCAGCAGAAGCATGAGTGCAAATTCAGGTATCGAACGCTTAGCCGTATTCTCGGGAGAGCCAAAGCTCGTGAGAGGGGAGGACAACATCGCTGAGTGCTGCTCAAGGCTGAAATGGGTCGAAGCTAGGGACATACTGTTTTCGATACGTAAGGACATGCTGTTTCCGATACGATCGCCTGGGTCGAAAATTCAGCTGAGAAAGCGTGGACTAAGGGTGAGCCCAAGTCCAGGGTTCCCGAATTGGCGATAAAGTTTGCTAAATTCATCTATCGCTAGAAAAGTGGTAGAGCCTTTTTCGTGAGTCTAGCCCAGTCATGGTCGTATATAGCGTTGTTCTGCTTGAGACCAGCCGTTTGGCTGATGAGGTAGGCGGTGGGCGCAAGTTTTCTTGCCGTGATGGCGTATTCCCCTAGGGTAATGTCTTCAGAAAATATTGGTTGCCCATAGCCCTGGCAAAGGGGAGCGCGATCGCCACTGGCGCTGTTGTTGTGAATCTCAACGTGGTGGTGTGGGGTGAGGGTACGGCTGAGCAGGATGCCGCAGGAGTGAACGTTGCGGATGGTGTTGCCGTAGATTTCGGCTCCGGCATTGACCCAGATACCGCCAGCGACCCAGGTGTAGGGTTTGTGTTTGCCTTTGTTGCGATCGGGATGGGCGGCGAAGCGATCGATGACGTTGTTACGGATGATGTGGCGGGGGTCGGGAGCGGGATTGGCATCGTAGGCACCGACGGCGATGGCACCACCGTGGGTGGCTCCGCTGTCGGTGATGTAGTTGTCTTCGATGACGACGGAGGTGACGCGGGGTTTGATTTCAATGCCTTCGGCTCGGGTGCCGGAGATGCGGTTGCCTTTGATCAGGACGCGGTGGACGGGGGCCGGGTTCTTGCCGTCGCCGATGTAGATGCCTTCGGCGTAGTTTTGTTTGTGGGGATGCTCAATGCCGTGGAGGCCGGTGTTGCGGATGGTGTTGTGGAGGATTTGGATGTTTTGGCTGCCGGGTTTGACGGCGATCGCCTCCTGTCCAATGTTCTCGACGAGGTTATTGCGGACAATAATATCTTTGGAATTCTTGATGTAGATGCCCCATTTATCATCGCGGAGATGGTTGTTTTCGATGATGTAGTGGCGGCAGTTTTCCAGGCGGATCTGGCCGGTGGTGATGCCGCTGAGGATGCGGTATTGCTGTGGGGTGCCGTTGGGGAGTGTTTGGGTGGTTTGGTTGTGCTGGATGCGGCAGTGGCCTGAGGCCCAGGCGGTGGGGGATGGGATGAGGGAAAGGAGTGCGCTGCTGGTGAGGAGGGGCAGCAGCAGTGAGGAGAGGCAGTAAGGCGATGGTTTCATGGCGAATCCGGGATCCTTTTGGACTGAGGGAAAAGTCACGCTGGGATGCAGGATAAAGACTCTTTTCTAGGCTAACAAACTCTCCCAAGAGGTTTTTCAAGATTTTTGCTTGGCCCAGATACCGGGTGATTGATCGGGTGATTGAGCGGATGGGGGTGGATAGAGATTCAATCAAACGGCTTGAAACACCCGGTGTCTCAATCCCCTTAAGCTGTTCTCTCAAAACTTGGATAAACTTGCGAGATTTGGCCCGCTCCTCTTGTTTTCGGGGGGCTGAAAATCTGGATAAAAAGCCTGAAATGAGGCCGGGCGATCGCCAACCCCCACAAATATATCCAGTTCCAGCCCAGCCAAAACACAAGACAAAAATTACGCCAAGTAAACCGCTATTTTCCTCTCATCGTGGGCAATTCACAGGTTTATAAAGAAGCTCTCAAGAGCCAAAATCGGACCGAAATCACAGCCCCCCTGGCTGAATCTCTCAACACACAAGTATAAAAAGCGACAAAATAATGCGGTATGACGACTCAGCGTTCTCATGATTCCCCCGAACCCGGGGGGACACCTCTGGGATTCAGACAAAAACTCAAACGCTCCTTCGCCACCGCCGCCACCCTCGCCGCCCTCACCGTGAGCTACATTGGCCTCTCCGCCATGAGCAACAATCCAGGCGGTGGATCGGTGCAAGCCGCTGGTGCGGATCTGGGTGACGCCAGGATTGTTTATCGGCCCGTCCGAAACGAAAAGCTCAAGCCCCTCCGGGGAATTTTGATGCGATCGCGTCTCTACGAGACCGTCGCCACCGACATCAACCAAACCATCAGCCTGCCCCGGGATATCAATATCGAATTCCTGGAATGCGGCTCCGAAGACGCCTACTACGACGGTCGGAGCATTGGCCTTTGCTACGAGCTGATCCAGCGCTACGTCGATCGCTTCGGCGGCGAAAGCGCCAGCCTTGAAGAAGCGGCCCTCCATGCCGGACTCTTTAGCCTGTTCCACGAAATGGGCCATGCGCTCATTGACCAGTGGCAACTGCCCGTCACCGGACGAGAAGAAGACGCCGTCGACGAATTTGCCGCCATCATGCTCCTGGAAGCCAACCAGGGTGCAGCGGCACTGTCCGGGGCGAGGCAGTTTGCTGCCGATGCCCAGGACTGGGATCCGTTGCCCTTTTGGGATGACCACGGCCTCGACATGCAGCGGTTTTACAACGTGAGTTGCTATGTCTACGGCAGTGACCCCAGGGGCTGGTCCAATCTTGTCGGTGACACCTGGTTGCCCCAGGAACGGGCGGAAAATTGTCCTTCGGACTACGGACAAAAATCCTACGCTTGGCGCAAGCTCCTGAAACCCTATATGAAGCGGAAGATGGAGTTGTCCTTGCCCACCGAATCGCAACTGTCGGGGCCTCTGTCCCGCTCTCCGGCGGCTGGGCGATCGCAGCGCTAGGGTCCCAATGCCCGTGGGCAACGCCGGTGGAACTGACTTCAGCGTCGGTGGAACTCGTCAAATCCTTGGCACGTCAGGTAGCCTAGAGGTGGCTTGTCGCTGTGTGACTGCACGGTGTCTGCACGGTGTGACTGCACGGCAGGCAAGCCCATGATGCTGTTCCCCAGAATGCCTGAACCCATGAAAACTGCTTTTTCACTTGTCTGGGCCGGACCGCTGACCGGAGCATTGACGGGATTGTTCACCGTGATGCTCAGCGGACTGACTTTGCCTGCGGTCGCCGAGGTTACGCTCGATGTTGAAGCGACAACGGCAGCTGCGGTGGAGCTGGCAGAGGGGCTCAGCGGTGGCCTGAACGATGGCCTGAGCGATGGTTTAGCCAATGGTCTGGCCGATGGTCTAGCTGATGATCTGACGGGCGAAATCGAGGCGCAAATCGAGGACATTGGCGATGTCATCGAGGAAGAAATTCGCGATCGCATTGACCCCAAGGCCATCGAACGGGCAGCGCGGCCCATCATGCGGCGATCGCTACGCACGGTCCTGGATGTGGCACCGGAAATTTCCCGCAAGGCGATTATCTTTGGGGAGTGGTATCTGGGACAATTAGGCGATCGCGCCCTGGAAGAACTGGAAAATGCTGCGGAGAGGTTGGAAGATCTTGAAGATAAGATTTAGTCCTTTCGGGGGCAAACTCGGTATCAGAAAACTCTCCTCAGTTGCTCTGGCCTCGCTTTTGCTGACCAGCTGTGCCCCTTGCCCACCGCAACTGCGGCTGTTGGGTGAGGGGCTTTTGAATCTGCAAGTGTCGTTGCAGCCCGATGTGAGCTGTCAGGCCATGGCCCAGGCTCAAGCGGATCCGGTGGATTTTGGGGGTGTGGAGACGGCGGAGTTTTTGGCGATTGGGGGCGGCGGTGCGCCCTATTACAACGAGATTGCCCTGGAAAAGAACATGCTGTATTTCCAGCGATCGCTCCAGGCTCTGGGCCGCAGCCCGGACCAAGGCCCGATTTTCTTTGCCAACGGCAACAGCGGCCATGCCACACTGCGCTATTTGAATGAGTGGGACCAGGAAAAATTTAAGGTGCCGGAGATTCCTGACCTGCGTGGACCGGCAACGTTGGGGGTGGTGAGCCAGGTGTTTGAGCGTATTCAGGCTGCTGCTACAACCAATCCGCTGTTGGTTTATTTCAGTGGTCACGGCTATCTCAACCCAGAGAACGCAGACAACAATGCCATGATTCTCTGGGGCGAGGGTTTGTTGGATGTGCAAACGTTTGCGACTCAGTTAGATGCATTGCCAACGGAGAAGCCCGTCGTGGTGATGATGGCCCAGTGTTTCTCGGGCTCCTTTGCCAATTTGATCTATGAAGGTGGAGACCCGGAGGCTCCGGTGGCCTTGCAAAGCCGCTGTGGCTTTTTTGCCACGACGAAGGATTTGCCGTCGGTGGGCTGCACGCCGGAGGTGGATGAGGCGGATTATCGCGACTATAGCTCTAGTTTTTTTGCGGGGCTGACGGGGATTGATCGGGTGGGCAAGCCGGTGGCGTCGGCGGACTATGACGGCAGTGGCCAGATTTCCTATAGCGAGGCCCATGCCTTTGCCAAGATTGATGAGGTGACGAGCGATCGTCCCATTTCCACCCTAGAAGCCTGGCTCCAGCGGCAGCTGTCGGATACCTGGATGGATATTACGGTGCGGCAGTACCCGATACAACAAATACTTGCTGATGCAAGA
>CALIJJ010000103.1 GCA_938017515.1 uncultured Pseudanabaenaceae cyanobacterium | reverse complement strand
GCATCAGCACTGACGACTCCCAGATTCGATCGGAACATCGGTCGGGGCATCGGTCAGAAGAGCATCGGTCGGAGTACCGGCATGACGCTCACGGGTATAACGCTTACAGGTATCACACTTTCAAGTATCGCGATCGCCAGCATCGCCCCACCGTCCCTAGCTGAATCCCCACCACCGCAGGAACGACTCTCTCCCCAAGTCGTCACCCATGTGGCTCAGCACCTCGTAGGCACCATGGATACCTCCCAGCAGGCCAATGCCGATTCCAATTTTGTCAGCGTCCAGATGACCACCTGCACCATTCGCCCCACCAATCCCGAGCCCAACTCCGTCTATCTCTACCAAGAACAGGCCCTCACCCGAAAGCTGAGCCAGCCCTACCGCCAGCGTTTCCTGCAATTGGCCCTCAGCGGGGACCAACAGCGCGTAGAGTCGCGCACCTTCAAACCCTCTGAGCCAGACCGTTTGATTGGCTTTTGTGAGAATCCCCAGGCGATCGCCAGCCAAGAACTAGGCACCCCCGTCTGCACCATCGCCCTGCGGCCTTCGGCCCTAGGGTTTGTTGGTAGCACACCTGCCGAGGGATGCCCGGTGACCATGCGCGGTGCCACCAGGCTGAGCAATGTGGTGGTCCTCCACGACCGTGGCATGGACACCTGGGATCGGGGCTTTGACGATTCCGGCAATCAACTGTGGGGCGCAAAGGCAACCCCCTACCGCTATCGTTGGTCAGGCAAATAGGATGACCCAGAAACCATCCCCAAAACCATCCCCAAAACCATCCCCAGAACCATCCCCGGAATCATCCATAGAAGCAGCCTCCCAAGACGGTCTTCCCCTAGCAGGACTACATCTGAAGCGTCCCTGCATGTTGGTCTCGGACTTGGCGCGATCGCTCACGCTCTACCGTGACATCCTGGGTTTCCGCCTCGACTACGTTGGCGAAGCCTCCCCTGATTCCTACCTCTACAGCGTCTTCCAAATTCCCCCCCAGGCTCAGCTCCGCTTTGCCGCCCTCAGCACCGAGAAAGAAGTCCGTGCCCTCGCCCTCACCGAAGTCAAAGGCATCACGCTAAACAAACCACAGCCTCCCCACCGCATTGGCATCGTGATCGAAGTCAAGGATATTGGACCTGTCATCGATCAGATCGCAGACTTGGGGCTGACCATTGTTGAGCCGAGCTACTTCACAGCCCCCCCTAATTTATTGTTTACGGAGCAGGGATTTTATGATTTTGATCATCACTTGATCGTCCTGTACGAAACCAAAGTACAAGCCGACCAAGAAACCTAGGCGATCGCTCCATCCACACACAGAACAGAAACAAAAGCGTAGGCAATCAACTCACCCAGCGAATCACCCAGCGAAACAGTGCTGCCTTCAGGATTGCAGAGGTTGCAGCCTCGAAAATGTTAAACGGCCATGGATTGAAGCACCGCTGCATCTCGAATAATGATCACGCCACCTCGGTTGTACTCGATCGCAGTGTGCAGATCTTTTTTGATCATGCGGACCGATTCTTCGTAGGTGATGCCCACCATGCGAGCCATCTGCTGGTGAGGAAGCTTGGTGTTGAGTCGGGCTCCTGCTTCGGTCAATTCAGTGCCGTAGCGATCGGCGGTGTACAGAATCAATCGAGCCAGGCGCACCACGGCTCGCTCTGAAATCAGGCCATGAATGGTTTGGTGCATCTCCTGTAGGCGCTGGTTAAAGCATTGCAGGATTTGCAAGGCAATCTCTGGCGTGGACTGGATCGCGCTGAGCAAGGCAGCCTTGTCGATGGTGACAATCCGCGTGTCCCTGAGGGCTGTTACGGTTGCAGGGGCAATGCTATCGCCAAAGAGGGCAGGGGCTGCAAACATCTCGCCTGCGGAGAGTTGGCGCAGGGTGGTCTCTTTGCCAGAAGCCGCAATTTTTTGGACCAGCAAGCGACCGTCCAAAATGGCGTGGAGCTTTGGGGGGAAGCGATCGCCCTCATGGATCAAAATATCCCCCCGCTGATAGCCCTGCACCAAGGAAGCATCCACCAGCGGTTCAAGGGCCTGGGGATCGAGCTGAGCAAAAATGTTGAGGATCGCGAGTTGTTCCGCCGTGGCTTGCATGACGCCATTATTCCAGTGAGCCGAACCTATTGTTGAACGCGGCTAGCATTCTCGGTCAATCGGGCCTTGGCTGAATCATGGGAAGCGGAGATGGGAGCAAGGGTCGTGAACTTGCCAAGACCAAAGGCCGGCATATCGACATAGATTGACTCATATTCTCCCGCACGTACCTTGTAGGTTTCATGCCAGATGCCGACATCCCCCTGACTATTACGGATGCGTTGGTTGAAGTTGACCCAGGCGGGCCAATGCTCCTGATCCTGGTTGCGGGCGTAGGCTTCCAGGTGCTCAAAGGATCGCCAGTACTGCACGATGACGGGAATGCCAAACACACGACCGAGGAAGCCGCTGTCGGGCTTAGCTTGCAATTCATTCACCATGCGACGCATGGCGATCGCCACGGGCAACCACTTATGGATTTTCCAAAGGCTGTTGATCCGCATCCCAATCAAAAAAACCACAAAATCTCCTTCGATTTGGGCGGTCATGCGTTCAGTCGTAATTTTTGGCATGGGGTTTCAGGGGTGCTCCACCTTGTGATGTCTGTCGCGTGACACCATCAGCGGGCCACATCATTACATTATTGGCGGAGATAGATAGATTATGCCAATCCCGTGGGGTCGGGTCGGGGCGAATAGGATGCTCCCCAGTCCTGGACCCGAATGGGGACTGACAGTCGCGGGCATCAGTGCTCCAAAGCCGTCCAGAACAGGCGTCGCCTTACAACATTTCGTTAACTTTTGGCTTGACTGTTCCCAGCCTCTCCGACGGGCAACCCACACCAAGACTCATCCCAGCGCCAGGAGATAACAGCGAGGGATTCGGACCTCCTTGGCATAAACCTTAGTACTTTCCAAAAGTAGAACCCCTCGATGATACGTTGGAAAAGCAAGAGGGTTCTGTTCAACGCTCAGTTCATCAAAGTCGATGAAGTTATCTTTCTTTAAGAGGCGCTTATTTGCCCCACTTTATGCAAGTTTCACGCTCCTTCTCTTGCTCCTTCTAGCCCAAGAAGGGCTCAGCGTTGCCGTCAGCCTGCTCAAAACACGCGCGTTTGATGGTGTCATCCAGACGTTTAAGATCAAGCGTGAAAGTGAAAGACTTTTGGCCGCAGCACTAGAAGAGAAAGTTGCCCTACGCGGCTACCTACTCACACAGGATCAGGAGCTTCTCGTTGACTATCAGTCGAATAAAGAGAACTTTTATGATGGTTTTGACCGTCTCGCTAAACTATTAGAAGATGACTCTTCTCAACAGGAGAATCTTACTGCCATTACGGCATTCCATAGCCAATGGCAGAATCAATTTGTTCATCCCGTTCTCGAGGGTTCCTTAGAGCCGAGAAGGCTAAAAGAATCAAGTTCCCTAGATGAACTCAGGCAAACAATCAACGAGATTCTTGCCCATGAACGGGGGATCTTAGATGAGCAGAGTATTTGGCTGAATCAACTCGATCAATTAAACCAGATTAACTTTGTTCTCAGCGGGCTCAGTATGAGCCTCATTATTGTTGGTAGTGCACTTAACCTCGTGTTGTTGCGTCGGCGCGTGGATGCCCCGCTTCAGAAGCTGATGCAGGCTGGTCATGCCTGGCAAAAGGGTCAGCTTGGGGCCAGCATCGATTACACCTCAGAAGATGAAGTCGGAAAACTTGCAAAAACGCTCAACAGCATGGCCCAGGGCATTCGCCTACGCCAAGGAACCATTCAACAGCGCAACGAGCAACTCGAAGATTTAATCTGTACCCTTTCCCACGATCTTCGGACCCCCCTCCTTGCCAATCGCAGTACGCTCGATGCGATCGCGGGGGGGGCCTTTGGCAGCATTGGCTCAGAGCTTCAAGAAATACTCGGAGACTATCGAGCCGCCAATAATGACTTGATTCGCCTCGTCGAGGTCTTACTCGATATCAGTCGTTACGAGGCAAAAGGTAGCCAAATCCTAAGCAGAGAAGTCCTTAACTGGCACAAAATCTGTCAGCGCGTCAGCCATTGGATTCAAACAAGCTCACAGGAGAAATGTCAGCTCAAAATTCAGATTGCGAACGACCTACCTAGGATCAACGGTGATGGCATCGAGATTCAGCGGGTGTTGCAGAATTTAGTCGATAATGCGGTTCGCCTGAGTCAGCCGGGCAGCGAAGTTTGCATATGCGTCACGGCTTCTGAGACGTCATCCGTCCGAGTCACGGTCCAAGATGGAGGCCCGGGATTAACAGAACAGGAAGCGAAACATGTGTTTTATCGTTTTTCCCAGGGAGTCGGGCGCAAAGGGAGAGCTGGTCTAGGACTCTATCTTTGTCGCCAAATTGTGGAAGCCCATGGTGGCAGCATCGGCGTAGAAAGTCATTCAGGAGAAGGGGCAAAATTTTGGTTTTCCCTCCCGATTCAGCATCCATTAGATACCTTGAATCAGCCCCGGCAAACCACCCAAAGAGAACAGATTGACAACCATGCCTGATTTAGAAAGCCAATCTGAAATTCACATTCTCCTCGTTGAAGACCATACTTTAATGCGGCGGGGCTTAGTCGGGCAATTCCGCCTAGAGCATGATTTTAAAGTGGTTGGGGAAGCTGAGAATGGTCAACAAGCCATTGATTTAGTCGAGGAGCTACATCCCAATGTCGTTCTAATGGATATTGAATTGCCCATTCTCGACGGAATTTCAGCAACGCAGCAGATCAAAGTTCGCCATCCAGATATTCGCGTCTTGGCCCTCAGTGCCTTTGGCAAGAATGATCAGATCATTGGAATGTTAGCGGCCGGGGCTGATGGCTATTGCTTAAAAAGCATGGATTGGCAGCAGTTGTTAGCGGTCATCCGCCTCATTCAAGGGGGCGGCACCTATCTTGATCCTAAAATTGCTCATAAGCTGAGCTCGATGCTAAAGTCTAAGACGCCGTTTGTCAGGCCGACGGAACCGAAGGAAACGCTGTCCAAAGTATTAAGCGATCGCGAACGCAAGGTCCTGCAGCTGATCAGCGAAGGGCAATCCAATCAAGAAATTGCAACGGAACTATTTCTCTCTCTAGGAACAGTAAAGTCAAACGTACGCATGATTCTCAACAAGCTTAGTGTTGACGACCGCGTGCAGGCAGCAGCGAAGGCTGTCCGAGAAGGTTTAATTTAGACCAGCCTTCCACTCGTTGAGTGAGCTGGATATCCACATGGATAACCGGGAAGAGCCATGCCAGGACGACACACAGCAGCGTGCTCCAAGACAAAACTCCGGCGAAATAGGCTTTCTCCAAGTGACGGATATCCAGATAGACACGTCCTCTCCTCATAAAAATGGCCAACAGATAGTAGCGTCACAGAACATTATCGAGCCATAGTTATAGGCAAGAGAGAAGCTATTTTTTGGGGTTTGAGACTTCGAGAACCTGCTGCTGATCAAGAGATTGACCATGGCGTATCTTTTCCTTCGGTAAAGACTTTTAGATTGACGGACCAACAAGCTCAAAGTCTTTCAAGAAGGGATAATCATCATGGAGCCTCACGAGAAAGAACTGCCACAACCTTTTTAGCTTTTCCCTTCAAAGCTCAGATTGTGGCGGATTTTTCGATCCGACTATCTACCATGGCTCAATCAATTCTCGTCATCTCCCGCGATTTGATCTATGGAGAGATCATCAGAAGTAGCTACCGTGATCAATCGATACAGGTCTATTATCTCCCTAGCTTTTTAGGTACTTCTACTGCGGTGGAAACAGCCTATCCAAGCACCATCATTTTAGACCTATACAAGGAGGACTTAGAGAACGCCGAAGCTTTCTTACAGAGGCTTATGCGGTTAGAGCGTTTAGGTGATGCGTACAGGCCCAGTTTATTTTTAAGTCAATCTTCAATGGGGCGAATACAGCCTGATTCAAAGGAAGATTTATATCAGTTGCTTCAGTTTAGACCGACAATTTATCAGCAAGGCAATACAATGCTAATAGCATTAAGAATTTTGGATTTCATGATGCTTTTAAGGTTTGCCCGTGAGCAATTGGACTGATCTCCAGAGCTATCTCAAGCTCTGCCGGGATATTTGCCTTCCTCTAATCCAGTTGAAACTCAAGCCAAAGCGGCAGATGATCTGAAAGTCGGTAGGAAATTGATGTTCTAGTTAAGTCCATGTCCGTGTACATGTATGGCATAAAGTCAAAATTCCCCCCACGACGTACCTTCATCTCCAACAAACTCCGTTCATCATTCTCAAACCAAGTGATCTGGTCATAGAACTTGTCATCATTTGATTTTTCTGGATCATCAAAGATAGTCCGAGGCAAGTTCAGCAGTTGCGGTGGCACGGTTAGGCCCGTTGAGGTGAAGGCTTCATAGCCGTCGCTGCCTTGGCGATCGATGTTGAAGTCTCCTAGGGTCAGGAGGTTGTGATGGTACCGATTCGATTGCTCGGCCCAGTCTTTCATCCAGTGGGCGATCGCCCTCAACTCCGACAATCGCTCATCTTCATGCCGACCAAATAGGATGTGGAGCGTTACCAAAATGAATGTTGTCTCTCCTCGCTGGAAGCTGACGGCGTAGGGCGATCGCGCAAACTGCCGTTGCAACGCACCTTCTGCAATCTGGCCTTTCTGCTCTAGGGGAACGACGAGTTCGGCGGCCAGACCCGAGGGCTTACAGCGACGGCGATCGAAGAGGAAGGCGAAGCGTTCGCTGTTGCCCTGGCTGCCGCTGTTGATGTCGGTCATGAGGAAGCCCCAGTCGTCGCCAAGAAAGCGCAGGGTGTCGCGCAGGGCACGCAGGTCGCCTTTGAGTTCTTGGATGGCGATGACGTCAAAGCGGGAGAGGATTTCGATGATGGCGCGGAGGCCACGCAGGTCGCGTTTGGGGCTGTCGTTGTCACCTGCGGTCCATTTGCGGGTGAGGGAGGCAAAGGCGCGGATGTTCCAGGTGGCGATGAGGAGGTTGTCGGTTTGTTTGGCGGGGATTTGTTGGGTGAGGGCTTGGCTAAGGCGATCGAGCTCTTTTTGGATGTTGCGAGGGGGCGGGTCGGTGATGGAGGGGCGATCGCCTGATGTCCTGGTTTGGTTTTGGGGCAGGGCTCTGGACTGGGGTTCTGGGGGGAGGAACCACTGGTTGAGGGTCTGGAAGATGCGTTTCAGCATGGACAGAGCAGGCGTTGCAGCAGGGCGTCGGGATTAGAGCTATGCTACTGGCCGATGCTTTCGGTCGGTCTAATTCCAAGCAATCTATTCAGATTCTGGCGTCAGCACAAGATTTCGATAGACTTGCTCGATGGGAAAGCTTGGGTTGATGCTTTGAAGCTCGACGGTATCGCCTTCTGTATAGTTGAAGATCAACCATTCCCCGGCTGCGTTTTTAC
Source organism: uncultured Pseudanabaenaceae cyanobacterium (assembly GCA_938017515.1). Taxonomy (GTDB): domain Bacteria; phylum Cyanobacteriota; class Cyanobacteriia; order PCC-9006; family JAAUQQ01; genus JAAUOP01. Next base: position 98 of record CALIJJ010000103.1, on the reverse strand, counting down.
GATATAGATCGATCGTGATTGGTGGTGCCGCCGCTCATGGCATAGACTCGGCCATCAATATATTCGTGTTTTTCGGTCTGCTGCGCTTCCTAGGTGAA
>CALIJJ010000102.1 GCA_938017515.1 uncultured Pseudanabaenaceae cyanobacterium | reverse complement strand
ACCGATCCAAAGCAATTAGCGATCGTGAGTACCTTAATATTGCTCATATCGCCAACGATGATTACAAATTCCAATTTATTTTTATTCATTGCTCTGGCCATCAATAAAATTTCTTTGGAATATGGTAATTCTCCCTACTCTTCCTATGGATACTCGACTTATGCAATCCTGTTAAAGAACTTGGACCAGGATCTCGATGGGGCCTACGATTGGGGGAATCTTTCCCTGAGACTTCTCCAAAACTCCGAGACTGCGGTTTTGGGAAATCGGGCCTATCAATCGATGAGCGCGTTTATCATCCATAGTAAACGGCATGTCGAAGAAACCTTAGGGGTGCTGAATCATTCATACACGGCGGGCCTAGAACAGGGCGATTTTGAATTTTCGGGCTATGCCTTGATGGTTAAGGACTACAACCTCTATTTTTTGGGACGGGAACTGTCGGAGGTCAAGCAAACGCTTCTCAAGGGAAATAAAGCCTTAGCTGATCTTAGACAAAACCTGCCGCTCTCCTGGAATCAGTGCTGTTATCGAACTGTGATTAAACTATCCACCACTGATGCCGATTGCTTAGCGAAAGATTTATTTGATGCCGATGCCTATGTTCAATCCAAGCAGGAACAAGGCGATGCATTTGGGCTTTGTTATTTCTATTTCAATCAGGCGAGCTTACTGTATACGTTGGGGGACTATCTTCAAGCCTTAGCCGCGGCTAAACTCGCCAAACAATATCTAGCGGCACAGGCTGGAATGCTGACGGAAGTGGTTTTCTACTTCTATGATTCATTGATTCATTTGGCCTGTGCTAACGAGCTAGAGAATTCGAAACTTCTTGCCCAGGTGAATGAAAATCAGCAGAAAATGAAGGGCTGGGCAGCATCTGCTCCGATGAATTTTCAGCATAAATATGAGCTGGTTTGTGCGGAAGAACAGCGGATATTGGGCGATCGCCTAGCCGCGATGGACTACTACGATAGTGCCATTGCAGGAGCCCGGGAACATGGATACCTCCAAGAGGAAGCCTTGGCTCACGAACTCGCGGCTAAATTTTATTTGGACTGGGGGAAGGAGAACTTTGCCGCCAGCTACTTGCAAGCCGCCTACCTCTGTTATGCCCGCTGGGGAGCAACAGCAAAAACCGAGCAACTGGTCAGTCGCTATCGCCACTGGCTCCAGCCTATTCTGCAATCGCCAGTTCACCCTCTACATCCCCATGAAACCTCAGTCAAAACCCAGGCCAGCAGTGATTCAAAACATTCAACGCACCGGGGGCGGCGATCGCTTTCAGAAGCATTGGACTTTGCCACAGTCATTCAATCCGCCCAGCTGCTTTCCAGCACCTTGGAGCTAGAAAGCTTGATTGCTCAGCTGATGAAACTGATGCTTCAAAGTTCCGGCGCAGAAACCTGTGCATTGATTCTGCCTGAGACCTTTCGAGCGCGAATTCCCCAAGGCTCAGACCCTCAGGAAGACTGGCTCGTTTACCAACTTGATATGGATGGAACAGCATTCAAGACGATAGCAACTGACCCTGCCAACTCCCCCAGTCTGTCCGAACCTCAACCGTTGCGGTTCTGTCAAGGCGTTCCGCCTACGCTCATTCAGTATGTGAGGCGTACAAAACAAGCCGTGCAGATCGATGGTCTGGAGCACGAAGAACTCAATATAATCGATCAGTACTTGCTAGAGCAACAGCCTCAAAGTGTCCTGATTCAACCCATTCCTTACCAAAATACGGTTATTGGGGTTTTGTATCTAGAAAATCAGACCACCGCTAAAGTCTTTAACCCCAACCAACGAAAGGTGATTGACTTTTTCTGCAATCAGGCTGGGATTGCCCTTGAAAATGCAAGGCTCTATCAAGTGCAAACCCATCAGGCCAACACCCTCGCCCTCAAAAATCAGGAGCTGCAAGTCGCTAAACAAGCCGCAGAAGCAGCGAGCTATGCCAAGAGTCATTTTCTGAGAAACGTCAGCCACGAGCTGAGAACACCGTTGAATGGCATTCTGGGCTATAGCCAAATCCTGAAACGTTCCCCAACCCTGCCGGAAAAAGAACGTCAGGGCGTTGAGACCATTGAGCAATGCGGTAAGGAATTGTTGAACCTGGTTAACGATATTATTGCGATTACTCAGGCCGAGACTCAGCCACTCCAGCTCCAGCTCAGTGAAGTGAATCTGCCGATCTTGCTCAAGACTGTGGTGAAATCCATTGAGCCCCGATGTCCCAATCATCATGTTCAGTTGGGCTGTCAGTTGAATGCGGAACTCCCCCAATGGGTCTTGGCTGACGAACAGCGATTGCAGCAGGTTTTGCTCAACCTACTGGAGAATGGAATGAAGTTCACAGAGCAAGGCGATGTCAGATTACAAGTGGATGTGGTGACCCTGAGCGAAACGCATGCATCGGTCAAATTCCAGGTTACCGATACTGGCATTGGCATTGCCGAGGCCGACCAGGCGAATCTATTTCGTTGGTTTGAACAGGTGCGGAACGCCCAAACGCAAGCCGGAGGATTAGGGATGGGGCTAGCCATCAGCCAGCGGATCATCCAGCAGATGGGCGGAGAGATGAAGGTGGAGAGTCAGTTGGGTAAGGGAAGCCGATTCTCTTTTGTGGTTACCTTTCCGCTGTGTGAAACGCTTCCGATTCATCCGCTTGATGGTGATGTTGCAGCGACGGCTGCCCTCGGGCAAGTGAGCGATGACATTTTGCTGCCCACTAGGGATGAATTAAAGGGACTGTTGCACCTCTCACGAACGGGGCGTCTCAGAAACATGCGCCAACAGTTGAAGCAGTTGGTTGAAAAGGACAGACGCTATTCAAATTTTGTACAGCCATTTTTAGCGCTGGAGAAGCAGTTTAAGGTTGATGAGATTGAGCTGTTGCTGAATCAATATCTGTCTTCTCCGATGGAGTGATCCTGAGAGGAAATTTGAAACATCGCCTCTAAATTAGGGCCAAAGCAACAAAAGAGATTAAATAAACTGGAACGATGACCCAGCCGACCCAACGGGGAATACTGCTGCGATAGGTAAATCCCAGCAACAGCACCGTCAGTACCATGGTCACGAGTGCGGGTAACAGATTGTGCCCCGCTGGTTCTAGGGCGAACGGTCGCAGCATGGCTGAAATCCCCAAAAATGAGGTGTCGAAGGCATTGCTGCCTGCGAGGGCGATCGCCGCAAAAAACAAGCCCTTCTGCCCACTCTTCACCAGCGGAAACGTCGTAAACACCTCGCCCGCCGACGTAATCACCGCCCCCAGAATCCCCAGCACAAACGCCGGAACCCCAAACACGCCACCGGAATAAACGATCGCATCAAAAAACCACACGGTTCCCAGCAACAGCAGTCCAAACCCCGTGACCAATTCAAACACAGAGCCTTTGGCATCGAGGCTGCATTCGTCAGAATCAAAAATTCCCTCCGGTGCATCCCTCAGAAAATGCCAAATCGCCAGCACCGCTGCGAGTACAATCAACCCGCCCATTACCCGGCTAAAGCCAACGCGCACTGCCGATAAGACAAAGAAGGTCATCAGCGACAACAGCCACATATCGATGCGCAGCAGCCGAGCATCCCATTGGGAGACCTTGGCCACGGCTACACAGACGAAGAAAATGCCGCCCAGCTGAAAGCCATCGCTGCCAATGATGGCGTGGGCTAGGATCTCGTTTTGGTTATTGACCGTGCTGACGATGACAAACCCTAGTTCCGAGAGGCTGGTGCCAAAGGCAATGATGCCGGGGATCAGGGCCGGAGACCACTGATTTTTGCAGACGATGGCGGTTGCTTCTTCAACGACTGAGTCAGACCCTTTGTTTAAAAATTGGTAACCACAGTAGCCTGCTAGGAAGGCAATGAGTAGACCCAGAGCGGTGATTGGGACTGCCTCCAATGCCATTAGCATTGGATCGAAGCTAAACCCGACTGCGGCGATGGCCAGGAAGAGGAGGAGCGATCGCAGAGCCGGATTATCGAGTAATCGAGTCATATTGTCAGGGGAAGGCGAACAGATAAGGTTAGATGCACATAAGCCTGAGGATTAGGTGCTCGACAACCGCTTTACCGCTTCACCCTGCAAGCGCTCATGGGTATCGATTAACAAGTTCGGAATCTTTGCCGCGTGGGGACTCTTTTTCAGGCAATCGCTAAAGTCATACTGGGCTGCATCGGTCGCTTGCTCCCCCGCGAACCAGTGGCCGCCGCCGCCCAGTAGGTTGTACCTGGCCTTGGCATACTCCTCCATGTCAAAGGCTAGCAGTAAGTTGCGGAGCCAAATGATGTTGTGGATGTTGATATTGCCGGGGACTTGGGATTGATCCGGGAGGCCAATGTGCCAGGTGTCGTACCAGTCCTTGCCGAGGCTGGCGATCGCTGCCTTTTCCAACCGCTCCAGAATGGGCGGCAAAATCTCATCGGCCTTGTCCAGCAGATCCAGCGTTTTCATGTGCTCATCAAAGTCACTGGGCTTCGCGGCCCCCAGGCTGAGCGTATGCACCTCGGGATGGCTGAGGCAAAACAGATCATTAAACACCATGGGGTGCAGTGGTTGACACAACTCAATGAGCTTTGGCGGTGGGTTGTAGAGGTGCCCGCCTTTGTCCGATGGGCTGATGATGAAGACGCCCATGTCCTGGCGTTTGGCGGCTTCAATAGCAGGCCAGTTTGTCTGGTTGATGTAGTACCAATGGAGATTGACATAGTCAAAGCGGCCGGTTTCGATGGCCTCCACAATCACGTCCGTGGGTCCGTGGGTTGAAAAGCCGATGTGGCGGACCTTGCCCTGTTCCTTAAGCTTGTAGGCTTCATCCAGGCAGCCGCCGGGCTTGATGCTCCAGTCCAGGGTTTCCTGGTTGTTGATGCCGTGCAGGCCCAGTAGCTCCACATGCTCGAGCTGGAGCAGTGACAGGGATTGGATGACGGTTTGGCGAAAATCCTGAGCGTTGGGCTTGGGGGAAACTTTGGTTTGGGCGATCAGCTCTTCCCGTGGCAATTGTGGCAGCACAAAGCCAAGTTGCATTTCTGAGGAGCCGTAACCCCGAGCGGTTTCGACGTGGGTGATGCCCAGGTCCCAGGCGCGGTGAATCGTCGCTTCTAGGTTCTTTTGGTTCGCATCTGGAACATCCTTGGGGTCGAGATCTTGCCAAGACTGCTGGTAGCGCATGCCCCCACAGGAGAAGACGGGCATTTGTAGGTC
>CALIJJ010000101.1 GCA_938017515.1 uncultured Pseudanabaenaceae cyanobacterium | reverse complement strand
TAGCTTTGCGAGGCATGATGTTTTCTGAAGGTATGGGTTGAGATAGGGATATGGATTGAGACAGGAATATGGATTGGAATATTGCTCGTTTTATTCTCCCCCTTGAACGACCTCTGTAACCGTCGCCTTGGCTGAACCTTGTCCCAATTGAATCGTAATCTCGTCGCCTTTGGAGAGCGATCGCCCCTCCCTGACGACAGTATCATTCTCCTGACGGACCAACGCGTAGCCCCGCCTCAGCACAGCTTTCGGATCCAGCGCCTCCAGCGTTTGCGCCAATGCCCTCTGCCGCTGCTGTTCACTCTGCAACCGTCGCTGCACCACCTGCACCAAACGCTGCCGCAGCCAAACCTGCTGCTGTTCCTCCTGCTCCAGCCGTTTACTCACCCCATAGGTCTGCAACCGTCGCCTTAGGGAAGCCACAGACTCCTGTTGGTCGAGCAACCGACTTGCGAGCACCTGCCGCAGCCGCACCGCCCAATCCTCCAGTTCAAAGCGCAACTCTTGCAAATCAGGCACCGCCATTGCCGCCGCTGCCGTGGGCGTATGGGCATACACATCCGCTGCCAAGTCCGCCAGGGACTCATCACGCTCGTGACCAATCCCCGAAATAATTGGGATGGGGCATTCCGCGATCGCCCGCACCACGTGCTCATCATTAAAACAGGCCAAATCCTCGGTAGCTCCGCCGCCCCGAGCCAGGATGACGACATCAGCGCGATCGTCTCGGACCACTCGGGCGATCGCCTTCACAATACTCGCAGGCGCCGAATCCCCCTGCACCGTTGCGGGCGACAGCAGCACCGTTAAACCGGGATAGCGGCTTTGCAACGTTCGCTGAATGTCTCCCCAAGCTGCGGCCTGGGCCGATGTTACGACCGCAACCACGTTGGGATGCTCCGGGGGGAGCTGCTTGCGGGCTTCGTCGAAAAGTCCTTCGGCCAAGAGGCGCGATCGCAACTGTCGATACCGCAGCGCCCCCAACCCCTCCCCCGCCGGGAGACACTGCCACACCGTCAGCTGATACTGTCCTCGTCCGGGATAGACCTTCATCTGCCCGAGTACCACGACCAGTTCTCCGGCTTCCGGCAACGTCACGAGCTTTGTCTGCTGACTTTTCCAGGTCACGCAATTGATCGCCGCATTCTCCTGGGGATCCTGCAACGTGAAGAAAATGCCCTTGCTGTGATGCTTGGCGCTGGAAACCTCCCCAATCACCCAGACTTGATGGAGCTGATCATCATTTTCCAGCAGGTCTCGGATATATTGCGTCACCCCCGCAACGGAAACGGCAGTCTCAGGGAACATTTGGGACGTAGAGCGGCCAGCCATAGAACAAATGACAAAGAAATAATGGAGAAACGTTGACGGGAAGGAGATTTCAGGCTTTTCAGTAGCAGGGGATGGCGATCGTAACGAATGGATCAAAAAGTATGCTGACGCAAAAACAAAGCGCTAGAATAATACTTATGATCTATAGTGAAAAGCGAGAAATTTAGTCCCACCGGGGCTCAAATTTTATCCCTCCACGGGTGAGCGGGCATCATAAATCTACGGTTACTGAAAAGTAGTCCTGTTGAGTCGCTGCTCTGCCCATCTGTTTCACCATAACAGCTCGATATTCGGCCCCCTGATAATCCGGCCCCCTGCCCCCTCCTATACGACGACTCGCATGCCTACAAACACTGACAGCAAGCAAAAAGAACAGGCTCTCAATCTCGTTCTGACCAACATTGAGCGGAATTTTGGCAAAGGTGCCATCATGCGCCTTGGGGACGTCAGCCGCATGCGGGTTGAGACCGTGCCAACAGGCGCCCTCACCCTCGATCTTGCCCTGGGCGGCGGCATTCCCAAAGGTCGCATTGTCGAAATCTACGGCCCAGAAAGCTCCGGTAAAACCACCCTCGCCCTCCACACCCTGGCGGAAGTGCAGAAGCAGGGCGGCATCGCAGCCTTTGTGGACGCAGAGCATGCCCTCGACCCAGTTTACGCCGCGGCCCTCGGTGTCGATGTCGCCAATCTCCTCGTTTCCCAACCCGATACAGGGGAAATGGGCCTTGAGGTTGTTGACCAACTGGTGCGCTCCGCCGCTGTCGATATTGTCGTTGTGGACTCCGTTGCAGCCCTTACCCCTCGCGCCGAAATTGAAGGCGAAATGGGCGATGTGCAGGTCGGCAGCCAGGCTCGCCTCATGAGCCAGGCCATGCGCAAGATTACCGGCAATATCGGTAAATCCGGCTGCACCGTCATTTTCCTCAATCAGCTCCGCCTCAAGATCGGCGTCACCTACGGCAACCCCGAAACAACCACGGGCGGCAACGCACTCAAGTTCTACGCCTCAGTGCGCTTAGACATTCGTCGCATCCAAACCCTCAAAAAAGGCAATCAGGAATACGGCATTCGCGCCAAGGTCAAGGTTGCCAAGAACAAGGTTGCGCCTCCCTTCCGCATTGCTGAATTCGATATTCTCTTCGGGACTGGCATTTCCAGCGTGGGCTGTTTGCTAGACCTCGCCGAAGAAACGGGCATCGTCATCCGCAAGGGTGCTTGGTACAGCTATAACGGCGAAAATGTGGGTCAAGGCCGAGATAACACCATTACCTACATGAAAGAAAATCCTGAGGTTCACCACACCATCGAAGCTCAGGTGCGGGAAAAACTCGATATGGGAGTTGCGGTGTCAGCCAATACGGTTGGACATCCCGGCTCAGCTCCCGCAGAAATTGATGCGGCGGCGGCGCCTGTGGAGGTCGAGAGTGATGATGCCGAAGCATCCAAGAAAACGACAGCAGCCAAAGGTCGTGCCAAGGCAAAGTCCCGGTCCAAGTCCTAGAGCTGCCAGTCCTAGAGCTGCCAGTCTTAGAGCGGGCAGTCCTCACTTTGAAGACGCAATACGCGGGTATCCTCTAACGTCACCCTGACGTGATACTCCTCTAAAAACCCTAAAAAACCCGTTATCTCAAGGTTGAGATAACGGGTTTTTCTTGGATGCTGCGATGCGAAGTCGTTATGTATCTTCTGACCGGTTGCCTTGATGTCTAGCGATCGCCGCCGAGAAATCCAAATCACTCCCCGCCTGCTTCATGAAGGTCTGAGTATCCTCTGGGTTGGCTTGAATTGCTTCGTTGAACACATCAAGCGCTTCCCCCTCCTCAAAATGGCCAGGGCCGAGTTTTTCTCTGACTTCCGCTGGCAACGCTGGTAAACGCTGGGCCTCTGGTGAGGCATAAAACTGAATGGAAAGGCTCCCCACACGAATGCGATCGCCCTCTTCCAGGCGACGACGATAGCGTACAGCCTCTCCATTCACAAATGAACCATTCGTACTCTGCAAATCGACCAAATAAAAGCCATCGCCTGGAAAATATTGGATCACCGCATGGTGACGAGAGAGACGGCGATCTCGAAACGAGAGCGCTGCATCGGGAGCCCGTCCGATTAGCCAGCAACACTGGGCCTGATAAAGATTCTGACTTTTCTCATTCAGCAAATTGGTGAGCAGATAGGCTTGCCCCTGTTGCACCATACCGACGATGTAGCGGGGCGTCATCTTCGCCCCCGCACCACTGTCAATATTTTCCAGCTCTAAAATTTCGTCTAATAGGCTGCGATTTTGTTCATACAGCTTGGAAAACACTTGATAAAGACCCAAACGCTTATCTAGGTCTGTCTCCTCAACAGGCGCATTTAGCAGCTGAGCAGCCTGAAAAATAGAGTGATTGACATCCATGCGGTTGCTAAAGAAATAAAAGTTTTATCGATATAGAAAATCATGCCCATCTCTCAGAAAAGCTGAATTAAGCCATCTGAAAAACTGGTCATTGTAGATGCGAGGGCCACGTAGACGTAAAAACGCGTCTGAGCAACGCGATCAATGGCTACGGATCTCCATTATGCGGAAGCCCCGTCCTGGTGTAGACAGCAATGATACGGGATATCGATTACGATATTTAGCTCAGAGAGAATATGTACTGAAGCTTAGTATTTTCTTAAAAACTGCGTGAGTTCCCGATTGACAGTTTGCGGAGCTTCCTGGTTAACCCAGTGACCACAGTCAGAGATCAGCTGAATCTTCAGAGGTCCTGAAAAGAATCGCTCCATCCCTCGGGTCAATTTCGAGCTGAAGAGCGTGTCATCCTGTCCCCATAAAACCAATGCAGGCCGTTGAATAAGGTCAGCAGAGGGCTTAAAGAGAACCCGCGAAAACAGCTGTGGTGAAAGTAAATGACGGTAGTAACTGAGGGCAGAGCGCAAGGCACCGGGCTTCTCCAGGGCCGCTTGATACATGGCCGTATCTTCTGAGGAAAATGCACCTTTGCGAACCGACTGCTTTTGAAACAGCTCCCGCACCACCTGGCTCAGGTTCGAACTGAGAAATGTCTCCGGCAAATTGGGAACCTGGGCAGCCCAGATGTACCAACTGCGCACAAACTGGTCCACGTTCCCGAGGGCATCACTCACAAACTGACGAGGATGGGGGGCTGAGAGCAGGACCAGGGATTCGATCGAGTCAGGGAATTGTTCTGCGAGCTGCCAGGCGATCGCTCCTCCCCAACCGTGACCCACCACCCGAGCCCGACGGTAGCCAAGAGCCTCGATCAAACCATGGATGTCTCGTCCCAGGGTCTCCACGTCATAGCCGCGCTGGGGCTTATCAGAGTCGTTGTAGCCCCGCAGGTCCGGTGCAACCACCTTAAAATGACGCGCTAGCTGTGGGATTTGATGCCGCCAGGAATACCAAAATTCCAAAAATCCATGAAGCAGGATGACAAGCTCTCCTTCTCCCTGAGTAACACAGTGCAAACGAATATCATTCGTTTGGACAAATTCATGGCGCCAGGAAAGAGTCGCTGCAGATGTCATTGATGCCACTAAAAATGCCAACTATCGATCAGACTATCGATTGAAGCCCACGGGCCACAACAGTAAATTCTTGAGATTATCAATAAAGGCATGTAATAAGTGGGCACGCATAGAGTAGATGCCCAGTTAAATATAGAAATTCTAAATAGCTAAACCGTCTCGCTCAAGTCGCCCAAGCCAAATAGGGCTAGGAGGGCACTTCAAGAAGCAACAATAAGCGACTTAAACACGGCTGAAAAGATACAGTGCTCAACGAAAGTTTTGCACCTGAGAACTATCGAGACAGCAGTAAGCTGCAATCGGAAGGACGAACCTGAAATTTAACGAGATTAGCCAGTTCTTGCAGTTGGCTAATCGCCTCTGCACCTTCAAGCTTCATCAACTCGCGATCGTCACGCATTTCGGTCCAGGTAATACCGTAGTCGGATACCAAAAAACGAATGAGGTGACCTTCGCCTAGGCTGACCATAAAAGAGGCGCTATTCATCTCTCCGCCACAGGTGTAGCAGGAAGCCGAATAACTCTGATTCTCAAGCGCTTGGGCAAGCGCCTGCAGGCTCATGACAAGGTCACGAACAAACTGACTGTGCTGATAGGCAAGGCGTGAAAACACTTTTTTCCTCCACTCCACACATCATTTTACACTTTTTTAAGGATTCAGCACGACTTCATGCTGAGTCCATTCCACTTACTACCAGATTCAAAACAGTCCTGGGCGGTCCGGACTGAGTACCGCATAGAAGGCACATGATTGAAACCGATACTTAATTCTCTTAAAAAAACTTAGAATCACATCGGTGAAGCTACGGAAACTTATTGGCGTTGATTCAATCTTCCAGTCATTTATGGGCGGTAGAGATGAAGCGAATCGATATTTGCTCAGAGCTTAACAGCGGAGATTCATCAACGCTAAAAAGCGATCTCAAGTCATCAAAGCCATAAAAAGAGGCCGCCCCCTGCACAATGTGCAGGGGGCGGCCAAACTTTGACATTTCAGTCAATCAAACCGTAATCGCAAGGATTAGCCGTTGATGGAAGGAGCAGTCAGAGCAACAGGAGCTGCTTCACCAGAAGCCAGGTCCAAGGGGAAGTTGTGAGCATTGCGCTCGTGCATCACTTCCATACCCAGGTTGGCACGGTTCAGTACGTCAGCCCAAGTGGAAACAACGTGACCCTGGCTGTCAATGACAGACTGGTTGAAGTTGAAACCATTCAGGTTGAACGCCATCGTCGAG
>CALIJJ010000100.1 GCA_938017515.1 uncultured Pseudanabaenaceae cyanobacterium | reverse complement strand
TCGTGCTCGTTTCCTGGAGCGATCGCCCCAAGCAGGCGGTGTTTTGGATGCTCCCGTTCAGCAGGATTGGGCGCGTCAGGATGGCTTGCCCCTACCCTGTCATCTCCTGCGTCTCGGTCGCGATTTGGCATTGGAGGAGGGTCGCTTTACCTATGGACTTATTTCCCCATGGTCGCTTCAAGGTGATCATGGACCTCAATCGGCCATCCAGCAGACCGCCATGGAGCATGTGCTGCAAACGGGTAAACCTTACCGACGCTATCAAAGGGTTAAGAACCGACCTCATTTTTTGGCGTTCTATCCCGATCGCGCCGTGGCCCAGTCCTGTTTGGATTGCCATAACCATGATCCAGAGCATCGATCGCGCTATCCCGATAAGACATTTCAGCAGGGAGACATTATGGGGAGCCTGTGGATTGATTTGCCCATATTTGAAGCGAATTGAGCGGCGTTAAAGGGGGGAGCTACAGTGGGATAATGGGGACTTGATTTCATCGGGGCAAACAACCATGGCCGAATTCACCAACGCCACCATCGTTCGGACAGCGAACGTTTATTTTGGTGGCAGCGTCACGAGCCGCACCGTGATTTTGGCGGATGGTGAAAAGAAGACCCTGGGAATTATGTTGCCCGGTGACTATGAATTCGACACGTCCCAGAAGGAGCTGATGGAAATCCAGGCAGGCAAAGTGGAAATTCTGTTGGCTGGTAGCCAGGAGTGGCGAACGGTGCAGGGAGGCGAAAGCTTCGAAGTGGCCGCCAATTCGTCATTCAAAATTAAGGTGAGCGACGTCACGGACTACTGTTGCTCGTATCTCAGCGCCTAGGCTCAAGCCCATCGGTTCAAGCCCATCGATTTAAGCTCATTGATTTAGCTGAGTCATCAAGGGCTAGCCCGGGTCTGGGGAATCCTCCTTAGGGGGAGCATCATCTGCTATCGCGTTGTTCGTATTTGGGTTGTCTGTCTCTGGGCTGTTTGTTTTTGATGGATTTGCTGATTCGTTCTCAGCGGGCGAATCCCAAACGTCCGTGGGATTCTCCTCCAGGGCGTCGTCCCACTTGTTACCAAAAATCGCCATCGTACCGACGACCAGTACTGAACCGACGACGACCACACTGACGAGACCCACGGGCACTTCAGTGTCAACGAGGGTCGGTTTTGTCGCGTTCTCCTGAGGGGAATTTTGTGCGGAGGCTGAGACTCCACCACTGACGCTTAGCGCGAAGAGCGTCATTCCAAGGAAGTGGGAAAGTTTCATAGCCGGTTGTCCTGGATGAATCGCGGTTCAGAACTAGACTGTCATAGGTTTGTACCCAGGGAAAGGTTTATACCGAAGGACAGGTTTGTACTTAGGGAACGATAGGAGATGACCGAAACCATGAATTCCCCTTCTGTCTGCTGTCGTGTGTGTGATGCCAGCATGCAACTTCTTTTCCATAAACAAATTCTGGGGCGGTATCGCGTTGCCTACTCTCGTTGCGATCGCTGCGGATTTCTCCAAACGGAAGAGCCCTACTGGCTGGAGGAAGCCTACGGCGATCGCGGCATTGCAGCCATGGATACGGGCATCGTGCAGCGTAATTTGCGTTTTGCGGGGCAAACGGCGAAGTTGATCGAGCGGCTGATGCCTGATGGGGATAAATTTTTAGACTTTGGGGGCGGCACAGGGCTGTTTGTGCGGTTGATGCGCGATCGTGGCTTTGACTTTTATCGCAGCGATCGCTACACGCCCAACCTCTTTGCTTGGGGATTTGACCAGTCTGATCTACCCGACGACACAACCTTCGACCTCGTGACTGCTTTCGAAGTGCTGGAGCATTTGCCCAATCCCCGAGAGGTCCTTGGTGAGATATTGTCTCAGACGGATACATTGTTATTTTCTACGGACCTTCAGCCTGCACCTGAAGCATTAGAAAATTGGACCTATTTGTTTCCCCCTTCAGGACAACATATTTCGTTTTATAATCCAACATCCTTGAATCATTTAGCCCAGCAGTTGGGGTGCCGCTGTTTTAGCAACGGTCGAGACTTACATGTCTTGACGCGCAAGTCTTGGTCTTCCTCTCAGGTCCTTACCTTACTTTCAAGATCAATGGGGCAACGCGGACTCTCTTGGCTGCGTCGTCAGTTTTCTCGTCCTTCTTTTGTTGATGAAGATTTGCGCTTAATGGCTCAACGCTTCGTGAACCAAAGAAACGAAAACTGCTAGACATTATTGAAATATCAATGGCTTCCTGCTAGGAAAATCTAGGTCTTCCAGACGCAATATCGCCCTAGGCTTTCCGTCGAATATATTGCTGATGTGAAGTGAACTTTGACATCCGAATTGTGTCTTGCGAGTAAATGATAAAATTCCCTTTCCTCATCGCTTCAAGCTCAATTAATGTCCTTTTTTGAGTTGTCAGGACGTAATTAAAAATTTTTCTTGGTGCGCTAAATCCGTAGAAGCATCAGATGACAAGCCTGTCTTAAAACTGATATATATTCAGACAAGTAAAAAACATGAAAAACCACGCTTCTTGTGAAACCCTGACGTGATTTTTCTTAATTATTATTTTGATGTGCAACGAACTCTGGGGGGTGAGCGTTGCTGCCGCTGAATTGATGCCATTTTGCCTTGACTTCTTACGTCATTAGGGCTTCTCAGCGGATTGAGTCTGGGTGCTGTCTTCCCTTTTATGCTTTGGTTTCCCTTGCTCTTTCTGGGGCAACTAAAGCAATTTCTCGTTGCCTAAACCCTTCATGGATGTTGTTAAAAATGGATAGCAATGTGTTGACCGATGACTTGACGGATGGCCTTGTCGAAGGTTCCTTGGGAGAGCTGAACGAAGGATTAGTCGGACCTATTCTATTAGAAAGTGCTTTCCTGGGTAATCGAGTTTTTCTCGATAGCAACGGCAACGGTATTCAAGATGATGGTGATGCTGGGGTTGATGGTGTCACGGTTGTTCTGAATGGAGCCGGGGCGGATGGTACGTTTGGCACGGCAGACGATTTTCGTGACACGGGTGTGACCGCCAATGGCGGGTATTTTGGCTTTGATGGTTTGGTTGGAGGCCGCTATAATCTGGCGCTTCCGAATGTTCCTTCGGGCTATCGTGTGAGTCCTTTGGATCAGGGGGCTGATGGGTCTCTGGATTCCGATTTAAATCCCCAGACCTCATCCACCGCCGTTGTTAGCCTCAACGCTAGCGAGTACAACAAGGCACTGGATGTGGGCCTTGTTCCGACGGGGAACAGCTCCGGTGGTGGGGCTGCGGCTTCTTTTTCCTCCCAAAGCTTCAACTATGGCGAGGTGTTACAAAAGTCGTTCTTGTTTTACGAAGCCCAGCGCTCGGGAGCCCTGCCCAGCGACAACCGCATCACCTGGCGGGGAAATTCAGCCCTGGATGATGGGCAGTCGGTGGGGGTGGACCTGAGCGGTGGATATTTTGATGCCGGGGATCACGTCAAATTCAACTTTCCCATGGCGGGAGCGATGACGCTGTTGAGCTGGGGGGTGCAGGAATATCGTGATGGCTATGCCCGGTCGGGGCAGTTGGACGAAGCCCTCGATGCCATCCGCTGGGGCACCGACTTTTTGCTCAAGTCCCATGTGACGAGCAATGGAAAAACGAAGGAATTCTGGACCCAGATTGGCAATCCGGCTATCGATCAGCAGGTGTTGGAACTGCCGGAACTGCTGAGTACCGAGCGTCCTGCCTACAAAATTGATGCCCAAAATCCTGGCACCGATATGGCGGCAGAAGCCGCGGCGTCCCTGGCAGCAGCCTCGGTGATCTTTCGGCCCACGGATGGCGCCTACGCCGATCGCCTGCTGGACAATGCGATTCAGCTCTACGAATTTGCGGAGACCTATCGCGGAAGCTACACGGTCTCGCTGCCCGAGGAAAGCACGCCCTACCGACCGCGCACCGGTTTTGATGATGAGTTGACCTGGGGGGCTGTCTGGCTCCATCGAGCCCTAAAGGCGGAAGGGAGCAACACGGAAGCACAAAGCTACCTCACCAAGGCAGAAGCCGCCTACGGCAGCCTCAACTTTGGTTGGACCCAGGACTGGGATAACAAGTCCCAGGGGGCGGCGATTTTGCTGGCCCAGGAAACGGGGAAAGAGCGCTATCGCAATGATGTTTCGGATTGGCTCGGAAACTGGTTGCCGGGGGGGGCGATCGCAAGAACGTCCGGTGGCTTGGCCTGGCTCAATGGCTGGGGCTCGAACCGCCTCAGCGCCAACACCGCGTTTCTAGCCGGTGTTTATGGTGATACGGTCGAGGATCCCAGTGGGCGCTATGGTGCCTTTGCCAAAAGCCAAGTTGACTATCTGCTCGGTGACAATCCGCGTGGTTCAAGCTATGTGGTGGGATTTGGCAACAATTCTCCCCAGCGCGTCCATCACCAGGCAGCGTCACAGTTCACCACAGATGCGGAGTTTGATAGCAATCGCGTCAACACCAATGTGATCTATGGGGCGCTTGTTGGGGGACCCACCGAGGCCAATGATTTTGCCTACCAGGATGTGCGCCCTGATTTTCGTGCCAATGAGGTGTCGCTGGAGTACAACGCTGGCTTTACCGGAGCTGTGGCTCGTCTCTACAGTAAGTTCGGTGGTCAGGCCCTCAGTGATCGCCAGCTCAATGCGTTGCCTGGGGTTCGCAGTTCGGGCGGTGCGCTGGCCAGCATCCCAGAGGAGCCATCTGCCAGTAATGGCGGTGGCAGTGGGGTTACCGTGATCGAGGGGACATCCGGCAACGATGAACGCTCTGGCACTGCTGGGAACGATGATTTGCTTGGGGGGGCGGGCAATGATTCCCTTTCGGGGTCTGGTGGAGGCGACCATCTCTACGGTACGAGTTCCAGTGCCCGGGGAGCGGGGGAAAAGGATTCTCTCAATGGTGGAGCTGGACAGGACACTTTTTTCCTGGGCGATCGCAATGGAGCGTTCTACGCGACGGGCCAATGGAATGATTTTGCCTGGATTGAAGATTTCCAGCCCGGCACGGATCAGCTCTTTCTCCATGGGGGAGCGACGGATTACAGCATCCTGAAAGACGGGACCACCACCTGGATTTTGAGGGGCGGTGATGCGATCGCAGGTTTGGCCAATGTTTCCAATGTGAGCCTAGGCAGTTTCCTGTACGCCTAATCCCCCGTAACGGATTAAGCCGTCATCCCTTGGATTCTGGGGGAATTCTGGGGGAATTCTGGGGGGAACTCAAAGGAGAAATCTCAGGGCGCGAATTCCGCGCCCTTTTTGATGCTCTTGAGGTCGGTTCGGTGAGTCTCTAGGTGTGATAGTCCTGGAGTGCCTTCACTTCCAAGGGGGCTTGCTGGAGCGCTCGAATCGCGGCCGCAGTGGCGCGTGCCCCTGCAACGGTGGTGATCGTGGGGATTTTG
Source organism: uncultured Pseudanabaenaceae cyanobacterium (assembly GCA_938017515.1). Classification (GTDB taxonomy): domain Bacteria; phylum Cyanobacteriota; class Cyanobacteriia; order PCC-9006; family JAAUQQ01; genus JAAUOP01. Next base: position 33,354 of record CALIJJ010000100.1, on the reverse strand, counting down.
TAGGAGAGAGCGGTGCGCCGGATAGACCGATCGTCTTCCTTCGCCAATTCCCCCGCGGGCGTATTGAGGATGAGCTGAATTTCCCCATTTTTGATTGCGTCTAGGACATGGGGACGTCCCTCATGCACCTTGAAGATGCGGGCCACGGGCAGCTTATTCTCCTGCAAGATTTTGCGGGTACCGCTTGTGGCAACGATCTTAAAGCCCAGATTGACCAGCTCCTGCACCACCGGAATGATGGCGGGCTTGTCGCGATCGTTCATGGAGACAAACACCGTCCCCTCACGTGGTATGGCCTGGGATGCCGCGAGTTCTGCCTTGGCAAAGGAGCGACCGAAGTCGCTGTCGATGCCCATGACTTCCCCTGTGGAGCGCATCTCTGGTCCCAAAATGGTGTCGGTACCGGGGAAGCGATCGAAGGGCAGCACGGCTTCTTTCACGGCCAAGTGTTTGGGGATAATCTCCTCCGTGAAATTCAGCTTTGCCAGCGTTTGGCCCGACATGACCCGTGAGGCGAGCTTGGCTAGAGGGGCACCGATGGCTTTGGAGACGAAAGGCACCGTGCGAGAGGCACGGGGATTGGCTTCGATGATGTAGACCTGATCGCCTTGGGTGGCGAATTGGATGTTCATTAGGCCGATGACATTGAGGGATTTGGCCAGTTTGACGGTCCATTCCCGAATGGTTTTGAGCGCAGGTTCGGTGAGGGACACGCTGGGAATCGAGCAGGCGGAGTCACCGGAGTGGATGCCTGCTTGTTCGATGTGTTCCATGATGCCGCCGATGACCACGTTGCCATCGTGGTCGGCGAGGGCATCCACATCCACTTCCGTCGCATTTTCCAAAAATTTGTCAATCAAAATCGGGTGGTCTGGCTCGACCTGAACGGCCTCTGTCATATAGCGGTCCAGATCGGCATCGGAGAAGACAATCTCCATGGCCCGACCCCCCAAAACGTAGCTGGGCCTTACAACGACGGGGTAGTCAATGCGTTGGGCAATTTCTAGGGCTTCGTCGTAGCTGCGGGCAATGCCGTTGGGAGGTTGCTTGATCTCAAGCTCCCGCAGGATTTGCTCAAAGCGCTCGCGGTCTTCGGCGGCGTCGATGGAATCGGGGCTGGTGCCCCAAATTTGGGTCGAAACGGCTCCGCCAGCATTTGCGGATAGATAGTCCTGGAGGGGAACTGCCAATTTCAGTGGGGTTTGACCGCCAAATTGAACAATGATGCCCTGGGGATTTTCGGCCTCCAGGATGTTGAGCACGTCCTCTTTGGTCAGCGGTTCGAAATAGAGGCGATCGCTCGTGTCATAGTCCGTCGAAACGGTCTCTGGGTTTGAGTTCACCATGATCGTCTCGTAGCCGTCTTCCCGCAGGGAGAAGGACGCATGGCAGCAGCAATAATCAAACTCAATGCCCTGACCAATGCGGTTCGGACCACCGCCGAGGATCATCACCTTTGGCTTTTCCGAGGCGAGGACCTCTGATTCGGCCGCGATGGTTTCTGCGATGCCTTTACCGTCGCAGGGCACCGTCTCACTGCCAGGCTCGTAGGCGGAATAGTAGTAGGGCGTAAAGGCTTCGAACTCGGCGGCACAGGTATCCACGGTTTTGTACACCGGCACGACGCCCAGGGTCTTGCGGTGAGCCCGAACCTTGTCTTCATGGGTTTTGGTGGCGTAGGCGATTTGGCGATCGCTAAACCCTCGCTGCTTCACCTGGTACATCATGGTGGCGTCCAGATCTTGCAGTTTGGTTCGCTTGAGGAATTTCTCCACCTCCAGCAGCTCCTGCATCTTGTCGAGGAACCAGGGGTCGATGGCGGTCAACTCAAAGATTTCCTCATTGGTCATGCCCAACAGCATGGCGTGGCGCAGCGTGAAGATGCGATCGGGATTGGGGGTGCGCAGTTTCGGTCGAATTTTGTTGAGACTGGGCAGGGTTTCCGGGCGATCGCAGCCCCAACCGGCCCGGCCCGTTTCCAGCGATCGCAGCGCCTTCTGGAAGGATTCATTAAACGTGCGGCCAATGGCCATGGCCTCACCCACGGACTTCATTTGGGTGCTCAGCACCGGCTCCGTTCCGGCAAATTTCTCGAAGGCGAAGCGCGGGATCTTGGTCACCACATAGTCGATCGTGGGCTCAAACGAAGCCGGGGTTTCCCGCGTGATGTCGTTGGTGAGTTCATTCAGGAGGTAGCCGACCGCTAGCTTGGCCGCCAGCTTGGCAATGGGGAAGCCCGTGGCTTTGGAGGCGAGGGCTGAGCTACGGGACACACGCGGATTCATTTCGATGACAATAAAATCACCGGTTTCGGGATTAACCGAAAACTGAATATTGGAGCCCCCGGTCTCGACCCCGATCTCGCGAATAATTTTGATGGAGGCGTCCCGCAGCCGCTGGTATTCCTTGTCCGTCAGGGTTTGGGCGGGAGCCACGGTGATTGAATCCCCGGTGTGAACGCCCATGGGGTCTAGGTTTTCGATCGAGCAAATGATGACGACGTTGTCCGCCAGATCGCGCATCACCTCTAGCTCGTACTCTTTCCAGCCCAGTAGGGATTGCTCCACCAGGATTTGGTTGACGGGGCTGGCGTCGATGCCGGATTGGGCGATCGCTTCGTATTCTTCTTGGTTGTAAGCAATGCCGCCGCCCGTGCCGCCCATGGTGAAGGCGGGGCGGATAATTAGAGGATAGCTGCCGATTTGAAGGGCGATCGTCCGCGCCTCTTCCATGGACTCCGCAATGCCAGAGGGACAGACATCCACGCCAATGCGTTCCATGGCTTCCTTAAAGAGGAGACGATCCTCAGCCATTTCAATGGCAGGCAACTTGGCCCCAATCAGCTCCACACCAAATTTCTCTAGGGTGCCATCCTTCGAGAGGGCCACGGCTAAATTCAGTGCGGTTTGCCCGCCCATGGTCGGCAAAATGGCGTCGGGACGCTCCTTCTCTACGATTTTTGCCACCAACTCTGGGGTTAGGGGCTCCACGTAGGTCCGATCCGCCATTTCCGGATCCGTCATGATCGTCGCTGGGTTGGAATTTACCAGCACAACTTCATACCCCTCCTCTCGCAGGGCCTTACAGGCTTGAGTTCCCGAGTAGTCAAACTCACAGGCCTGACCAATCACAATGGGGCCGGAGCCCAGGAGCATGATTTTTTTCAGGTCGTTGCGGCGGGGCATAGGTGAAAAAGCTAGCAGATCCTGCTCATTCTACGATTTCGAGGGAAAGCTGCCGGTATAAGCTCCTGCAAAACAGGATTCACTAAAAATTATTCAAATTGCTTGATGTATCCGTGGTGTTTCCTTAATCTTCTGAAGTCTGAACTGTGCGAGAAAACGCAAGTTTTGCAGCAAACGCCTGTACCTGGCCCAAGCCCTCCCTAAGAGCATGAAGCGACAGCTTTGGCAACCGCCTAGTCGAGTTTTGCCTGCTACAATCGAAAAGGCAACCTGAGAAAATCTTCGAATCATAAAGGACATCGTCGGTCTATGGCATCGTTCGCAAACACCGCTCGGTCTGAGATGAGTGAGCTCCAGCGTCTCAAGAGCCTCTTACCCCCGGAGCTGCAAAGTTGGGTGTTCGTGGAATCCGCGACGGCGATCGATCCGGCGCTGATTACCTGTGAAGAAATTGGTAAAGATGAAGTCGAAATTCAAATCGATTTGATTCGTTGGGAGCAGTTTGCCCTCGATCAGCGCAATCTCCTCTTCTGGCACGAAGTGGCCCGCATTCAGAACGACACGATTCCCCGAGATGGTTGGGAGATGGCAGCTCTCGCCATCGGCCTCGGTGGTGCTGTGGGCGAACTCTGGGTTCAGGATGGACTGTTGCTGCTGTTGGCCCTAGGTCTATCGGGGTTTGCGGGCTATCGTCTTTACGCCCGCAATAACGGTGAGCGTCGATTGCAGGAAGCGATTGAGGCGGATGAACGAGCGATTTCCTTGGCGACGCGCTTTGGCTATTCCTTACCCAATGCCTACCGCAGTTTGGGAAGCGCCCTGAAGGCTGTGGTGGAGCAAACGCCGAAAAAGAAAAAGCGCAGCTTCTATGAATCTCGGCTTCAGGCCCTACGCCGCAGTGCCGCCAAAGCCAAGGCCAAAGCGAAAGCCTCCCGTGGCGATCAACTCGATATGTCTCGCTCTGAAAATGTTTATGGTTAGGACGGTTTGGAGAACCATCAATTTCAACTTAAGCCTCTGGAATGATGTCCAGGGGCTTTTTTCTTGAAAATGCAATTTAGATTGTTCTTTATGCTGCAATGAAAATATTAGATGAGGTCAATATCAAGCGCTCATCAGCTCTGAAAGCCATATAAATCCGCGAAAAATGGATTTTATTGCGGAACTTTGTCCGATTGTTAAGCGACTAGAAGATCCGGGAAAGCTAAACCTAATCGCCCCATTCCTCCGCTTGAAATTATCGTCTACGCCTTGATTTGAAGCGATCCGAGGAAATTCTTTCCCCCACTCCTGCTGTGTCATAGATGATGACTGAATCCTTCGAGACAGGGTTGATCGTTTCAGTTGTCAGCAATCGGACAGTTCCTCTGAGAAGCGGCTTCCGCCGTTGGTGGTACAGACGACTCAGCGCTCCAGCATGCGAATCCTTATTTATTCCTACAACTACTATCCGGAGCCCATTGGCATTGCTCCCCTCATGACTGAGCTTGCCGAGGGCTTGGTCAAGCGGGGCCATGATGTTCGGGTTGTGACGGGAATGCCCAATTACCCTGAGCGACAGATTCACCCTGACTATCGTAAAAAGTTCTACGTCACTGAAGAAATCAATGGCGTGACTGTGCAGCGTAGTTACATGTGGGTGCGTCCCAATCCCAGCTTGATCGATCGCATTTTGTTGGACGGCAGCTTTGTTGCCACCAGCCTGGTGCAAGCCGTGCGTGGCTGGCGACCAGACTTGGTGATGCTCACAGCACCGCCCTTACCCGTTTCTGTTCCCGCTTCACTTCTGGGCACGATTTACTCCTGTCCCGTGGTGCTGAACCTTCAAGACATCCTGCCCGATGCTGCGATTCATCTGGGTATTCTCAAGAATCCGGCCATGATTCGGGTGTTTGAATCCCTGGAGCGGTTTGCCTATCGCAGCGCTACAGCCATTAGCGTGATTACCGATAAATTCACCGAAAACCTCCAGGGCAAAGGGGTGGAAGCAGACAAAATCACCTGTATTCCAAACTGGGTGGATACCTCGTTCATTCGTCCCTTGGATAAGAGTCCCAATGCCTTCCGCACGGCCCAGGGGCTCGAAGGTAAGTTTGTGGTGCAATATTCCGGCAACATTGCCCACAGCCAGGGGATTGAGACCGTCATTCGCGCAGCGGCACAGTTGGCCCATATTCCCGATCTGATGTTTGTCATTGCCGGGGAAGCTCAAGCGGTGAAGCGCTTGGAAAACTGGTGTGACGAAGAATCGATTGCTCGCGACAACATTCGTCTGTTGGAACTGCAACCCCGTAAGGACTTGCCGACGATGCTGGCGGCAGCTGATGTGGGCTTGATTGTGCAAAAGCGCAATGTCGTGGCCTTCAACATGCCCTCCAAAACCCAGGTCCTCATGGCCAGTGGTCGCCCGATTGTTGCGTCTGTGCCCGGTGATGGTCCGGCGGCGGAAGCGATTCATCAGAGCCAAGCTGGAATGGTGGTGGAGCCTGAAAGTCCTGAAGGCTTGGCCAAGGCGGTGATGGAACTGTACGAAAATCCGGAGCGGGCGGCTCAGATGGCCAAAAATGCCAGACAGTTTGCCCTAGACAACTACAGCTTTGAAGCATCTCTCAATCGTTATGAGGAGCTGTTTGAAGCGGTGATTGCCGAGGATATGACGGCAAAATCCCCGGTCCCCGACGCGGTCCCCGGCATGTCTGGCAGCCGCTAGGTTAGCTTGCTTCGTTTATCGTTCTGTAACGCTGGCGTGGGCTCCCCCCAGGAGTCGAAAGGCTTGCGATAAAATAAGGACAGGTTCGCCGTTTGTGGATTCCTCCTTTGGAGGAGGTCCTGCGGTACCTGTCCTATTTTTTTCCCTCAGTGGAGCTAACGTTCGCATGACTGAATCTAGGCCTGTGTCGGTTGCCTCGGCCCAAATGTCTGAAACTCAACCCGTATCTGGGACGAATTTTGACCCCAAAACGGATAGGAGTCTGGCACTGGCACTGGCTGCTGCGGAAGCCGCAGACGATCGCAAGGGTGTGGACCTCATGGTGCTTAAGGTGGGTGAGGTGGCGTACCTGGCCGATTATTTTTTGATTGTGTCGGGGTATTCCCCGGTGCAAGTGAAAGCGATCGCCCGCTCCATTGAGAACAAGATTGCTGACGAGCTCGGTCGGGAGCCCATTGGTAAAGAGGGGATGGCTGAGTCCCGCTGGATCTTGCTCGACTACGGCGATATTGTGGCGCATATCTTTTTGCCGGATGAGCGAGAGCTTTATGACCTGGAAGCCTTCTGGGGGCATGGGGAAACGGTACCCTGGGAATCACTATTGATGGAGCAAGTTTCCTGATCTTTGCTCCCCGCTGTCTCCCACGCTGATGGAGTCTTTGCCTGGGATCAACTCAAGGCTTGGCTGCTCTAATCCGCTAAAGTGAACTGTGACTATGCTTGCTTCGGATTTCTATGGACCCCACGACCCTGCCTTGCCCTGTTCCGGAGGAACAGCAGCCGCTGAACGAGTATAAGGAGCTTCAGGCGTCTTGGTTTTTTAGCTGGGCTGCGTTGTCTCTAGGGAAGCTACTTCAGCGTTTGTCCCTGGTGGGAGGACTGAGTTTTCTTCTGATCTCTCCGGTTTGCTTCTCGGCCTTTTCGCCTGGAAAATGGCCCCTTCAATTTTTTCTGGTCAGTCTTGTGGCAGCAGCGGTGCTGCCGATTCTGACGCTCATCCAGCTCTATGTGGGCTGGCGTCATGTGCGCGATCGCCTCAGCGATACCCGCGTCTTCTATGAGGAGTCGGGTTGGTATGACGGTCAATATTGGACCAAACCTGAGCAGGTGTTGGCCAAGGATCAGCTGTTGGTGACCTATGAGGTGCAGCCCCAGATGCGGCGCATCGAGAAAATCTTGGGAGGTATTGTGCTCACCCTGTTATGCCAGGGGCTCGTTTGGCCATTCCTGTAGGGATTGACATTTCTGTTTTGTTTTCACTCCGTGTTTACGTTGCAATTTCTTAGGTGTCGCTGAATTTATGTCTATGGCTCGTCGAGTATCGTCGAAAACCGGAGCGATCGCAGTTAAGTTGCTGCGTGAGGGAATTGTTGAATCGACCCATCAAGTCCAGGCTGTGGTTTGTGATGCCCGAGGACGTCTGTTGATGTCAGCGGGTGATCCTGAATCCAGTAGCTTTATTCGCTCTTCCCTGAAGCCTTTCCAGGCCCTCGCTGTGGTGGGCTCAGGTACCCTTGAGCGCTTTGGCCTGGATGATCGCGATCTGGCCATTATGTGTGCATCCCATGCGGGGTCTGTAATGCATGCCCGCCAGGCCTTTAATATCCTTTGGAAGTGCGACTTGGATCCCTCCGCGCTCCAATGTCCCTTGCCTGCGGGGAAGCGCAGTGCCCTGGAGCATAATTGCTCCGGCAAGCATGCTGGCATGTTGGCAATGTGTAGCCAATGTGGCTGGAGTGTCCATGACTATATGGACCGCCGTCATCCGGTGCAGCAATTCATCCTCGGCAAGATTGCAGAATGTTTGGGGATGCCCGCTGCTGAGCTGATGACAGCCCGAGACGACTGCGGTGTGCCCACCTGCTATATGCCGCTCCATCAGATGGCATTGCTCTACGCGCGTTTGGCTTCTAGTGACTCTTTGGATATGGAACGGGTGGTGCGTGCCATGGTGCACCATCCAGACCTCGTGGCAGGCGAGGGGGGCTTTGACACGGTGCTGATGCGCTTGAGCCAAGGTGAATTAGTCAGCAAGTCTGGGGCTGAGGGCATCCAGTGTATTAGTCATGTGTCCCAGGGCCAGGGCTTGGCGATCAAGGTGCAAGATGGCGCAAGGCGAGCGAAATATGCGACGGCGATCCATTTGTTGCGTCAAATGAGTTGGATTACGCCAGCGATGGCAGAGGATCTCTCCGAGCAATTTTCGACCTTAAACGAAAGCAAGCGGCTGGAAGTGAGTGGAGAACTCACCATTTTGTAGAATGTTGTGGGACAAACTCCGGTTGCGATTTGGGCGCTGTCTCTTCTGTCGCAAGCCTTTCAGCCCTTGATGGCTGGTTTGAAAATAAATTAGCCGCTGATTTGGTTGTATCTGTCTGTTTTGGGCTATACTTGTTGAGGCGGCGCGGGGTAGAGCAGTCTGGTAGCTCGTCGGGCTCATAACCCGAAGGTCCATGGTTCAAATCCATGCCCCGCCACTTCAATGATAAAAAAGCGTCCTCTTGTAGGGCGCTTTTTTATTGGGAATATTTTTGGGGTAATAAGGACGTTTAAGAGGGGATGAGTCGTAAGGCGGGACGTGAGTGACAGTCTGGGCCCGCAAGTCTCCCCTCTAGATGTTCCGCCAGCTCTCCTTGTCCAGCTCTCCTTGTGAAGACCATCAAGAAGAGCCGGGACGCGGGTCTATTTCATTCCGGTCTATTGCAGATAGCGTAGGATGCCTCGGGCGATCGCTCGGGCCATGCGGGTGCGGAAGGCTGGATCGGCCAGTTTGATGTGATCTTCGGCTCCTGTGATGAATCCCGTTTCAATCAGAGCGGCGGGCATGGAGGTGCGGCGGAGGACGTAGAACCGGGCTTTGCGAAGTTTGCGATCGCGAATGTTGATACTTTGCAGAATGCTTTGATGAATCTGATTGGCCAGGGCCTTGCCGCCACCCCCGTAGTAATAGCTTTCAACGCCATTGACATCCGGGCGAGAGAGACTGATGGCGTTTGCATGGATGCTGACAAACGCGGTGGCATTGGCGCGTGCCGCAATATCCACCCGAGGCTGAAGATCTAGGTCGAACTCACGGTTGCGCGTCATGATCACCTGCACGCCTTGCTGCTGCAAGAAGGCGGTCACTTGACGACTCACATCCAGCACAATGTCCGTTTCCCGTAGACCATTGCCCACCGCTCCGGGATCGGGACCACCATGGCCGGGATCAATCACAACCACCGCTCGCCGATTGAAAAGCGGCGGCAGGTCGATGTCCGTGGCGCCGGGGAGCGGTTGAATGGTTGGCGTGGTGCCGAAGGGAGAATTATTGCCGCTGGGGGGAACCGCTGGCGGAGTCACTGCAATGGAGCTATCCCGAGCCAGAGGCAGCGAGAGGAGTTTGAGGTTGAGTACCTGGATTGAACCGACGCTAACGCCACGGCTGGGGGTGAGGCGAATCTCTACGCTTTGGGGCCCCTGTTGTTTGATCGTGACACGACGAACGCGATCGCCCACATAGACCCGAGGCTCTTGGACCTGAGGTGCCAGCTTCGCTGGGGATAGAGTCAGGACATATTCATTGCCTTCGGACCGGGTGGAATAGCGGACGGGCTGATCCACCTGCATCAATAACTGATTGCGACCCCGGTCTAGGCTGACCCCTTGCAGCGTTGCGATCGTGCTACTGACGGCGGGGGGCTGGCTTTGGCTATCAACATTGGCCTGGGTCGGTTGGGGTCGCTCCTTGGGAAGTAGGACAATGCCACCCAGATTGCTGACTGTGGCACGCCAGTCCGGTGCATCCTGGGGAACCTTGAGTCGTAGCTGGACGACCGGAGGTTTCTCACTCTTTTGTGACAGAATCGCCTGCTGTACGCCCAACTCTGGCACTGCGGGGGGAGAGGGAATAATACCGCCGCCTAGGGCTGCTTCTGGGATTTCGATATCGATGGTTTTGCGATCGCGACTGCGTATCACCCGAACCTTCGGCGTCTCTCCATCGGTGCGAATAAACAGCCCGTCTGGGGTCTGACGCACTTCTGTAATTTGGGTCGGCGCTTGAACCGCCGGTTGTGCAGGCGTGACCTGGGAGACGGGTTGGGTTGAAATGCTGGTCTTGTCTCCGCCGACAAGGCTGCCAGAACCATTGCTCGAACTGCTAGAACCGCTGGTGACAGTCCCGACCCGTTGAGGCTGGGGGAGTTCCAAGGCCCAGTTGGTGCGGCTGAGGCCCTTCACAGACACTTGCTTCGGGTCCAGGGTGTAACCCGGCTCCAATTCCACCACGATCCGGGTGGTTTGTTTGTCGAACTGACCAATGCGATAGGAGCGGATACCGTTTCCCACACTTTCCTTGACCATCGGGCGTCCTAGACGTGTTCCCGGTAAGTCCACCACCACGCGGGTGGGATTGAAAATGAGTTGAGCCCGGGGCTGGATCTGACTATCGGTGGTGAACTCCAGCCGGTTTTGCGTGGCGTTAAATTGCCAGCGCAATAGACGCGCCGCTTCTGCGGGCAGGGAAAACACTAAAACGCCCAACATGCTCAGGAGGAGCAAGCGGATTTTTGACACCATGTTCTTAACTGATCCTCTGTTTGCAGAGTGAAATCCAGCGTTGGGGGAACGCCGAGTGCCCGACAACAGGGCACATTCGCCGGGAAGTGTGTTGGAAAATTGCGTGAAACCCGTTGAGTCCCAGCCCAATTCTGCCCCAACCCAATTTTGTGCTTACACAGAATAGCAGCAGATTTCACTCCTCGGGCGATGGGAGGCTAACCCCCCAGCGTTGCGAATGCTGCATCCCCTTTACGGGATTTGGTGAGGTTGCTACGGGGACTCCTCGGCTTTTTTGAGCTGGGATTCCGTGCGCTCATTGGGATTTAGATTGGGATTCCAGGACGGAAACAGGCCGATAACAAACCCATTAATCGATTGCTTGGCCTGGGTACTAAAGCTACCTACGGGTTCCGGGAGGCGATCGCCCACCAGCATAAACATAAGCGCTGCAATCAGCAGCAGTGAGAATTTTGAGCGATGACGACGACGCATCAGAAGCTCCTCCATGATTGTGAGCTTGGATTCATAGGCTTTGCTTCATCGGGTTCGATGGGCCAGCCTACGCCTGAGCTGTGATTCCATACCTAAAAGATTCGGAGGTGCCAAGCCAACATCGGGAGAAATGAAGCAGGCTTGGGGCCTCTTTCATTCCAGAGGTCCGAGAAGAAGGCGAGAACCAGAGCCCTATCTTATCGAGTTTGTTTGGCCTTGGTCAGGAGGACGGGGCTGAGAATCAGAGCTGGTTGGGGCCTGGCGAGTTTAAGGGTAGGGCCAGTGATGCTGCGGGGTGAACTGGAGTTGCTGCTCTAACCAAGCCGCGATCGCGATCAGGGGCCCGTCCGCGCCGGGTTGGCCTAGCAATTGAATGCCCACAGGAAGGCTCGGGCTGTTGGGGGTTGCCTCGGGAGCGGCCAGGTGAGTGGGGAGGGCGATCGCCGGTTGTCCGGTCACATTGGCAAGGGGGCAGGGCGCAATCCACTGGGCAATCCGTTCCATCACTGTTTCGGGATCTAAGTGTTGCCAAGCCCCCACGGGAATGGCTGGGGCCAGGTAAGTCGGCAAAATCACAGCGTCGTAGGGGGCGAGCTGTTGCACATAGCCACGGGCTGCGACCTGGAGCGTTTGTTGGGCTTGAATATATTGGGCACTCGTGGGCGCGCGATCCAGAAGCCACTGGTTCATGGGCTCCAAAATCGCTCGGGGAAGACCCGCTGCTGCCACGGCTGAGAGCCAGACTTGGGTGAAGGGATCGATGAGGGGGCGCAGGTCCAGGGAAATTTCTTCGGCGATCGCCCCCCCTGCAACCAAAGCCTCAATGGCCCGCTGCACCGATGTCTGGCAAGCGTCCGATGCTGGGGGGAAGCCCACCAAATGGGTTGCGAAGGCCACCTTAATCTCAGCGGGCAACGCTTGGGCACCAGACTGGGCCATCTGTACAAATGGGATCGGTGGGTCGGGTAGCCAATGGGGATCGCCTAGGATCTGACCGGCCATGGCATCTAGCAACGCTGCCGCATCGGCAACGCTGCGTCCCAGCGGCCCTTGGGTGGCAAGGCCGCCGAGGGATTCACCCAAGGGGGCTGCCGAAACTCTGCCCCGCGAGGGCTTAATACCGACGACGCCACAGCAAAACGCTGGACCCCGAATTGAGCCACCGCCATCGGAGCCGTGGGCTAGGCTACATAGTCCTGCGGCGACGGCTGCTGCTGCGCCACCACTGCTGCCGCCGGAGGTGTGGTCTAGATTCCAAGGATTACGGCTGGGGGGAAATCCTGGTGGTTCGCTGTAGGGCCAGGATGCAAGCTGGGACAGGGCACTTTTTCCCAGAATAATCGTGCCATTCTGCTTCAGCCGTAGAACGCTACCGTCGTCTTGGGGAGGCACTTGGGATCGAAGGGCAGCCACCCCATAACTCACGGGCATCTCCGCGACTGCATTGAGATCCTTGATGCTGATGGGGATGCCAAACAGGTCGGGCAATGTTTCGTTGCGGTGCCGCGCCAGGGTGAGCTGTTCCGTCTTCTGCTGGGCCTCGGCTCGGGCTTGTTCCGCTGCCACATGGAAATAGCTGCCCAGTTGTGGGTCAAACTGCTCGATACGTTTCAGATAGAGTTCTGTGAGCTCTAGGGGGGTGTAATCCCCCGTACGCAGACCTCGCACCTGTTCGATGACCGATGCGAGGGCAAGGGACGCATCGTCGGATCCAGAAGGATTTAGTGGATTGGGCGGGGGATTGGACGAGGGATTGGACGGGGCATTGGCAGATGACATTAAGTCTGGGGGAAAGAACACTCCACGGTCACTTTGATATTACTTTCAGCGGCTCCCTTTGTGATGTAGGGAATGCCCATTTCGCCGCTCAGCTGGATACCGAACTCCAACTTAACCTTGTCGACATTGGCCAATTGGGAGAGGGAGGTTTGCTTGAAGGCGTTGAGCGTGTGCTGGGTGTAGCTCTGAATTGTGCGCTCAATGCTGTGGAATTGGGGCCGGTCACCGACGGAAGCCATGGCTGCGCCCTGGAGCACTCGCGCCGAGTTATGCCAGCCCTTACCCACACGTACGGGGGTTGGTTCATCTATCGTGGGATCGGCCACGGCGGTAAGGGGAACTCGCTGGGGAGGAAGCGCTTTTTCTTCGGTTGCTTCGATGTAGATGAGGGTGCCGTCGTCCAACTGTAGGGGGGTAAGCTGAGACATACTGATTAACCCTGATTGATGTTGTCCTACCAGGTTATTCAGGGCATTTGGGAAATGTCTCAGCAGATCTTCCGGTTTTTGCTAGCACCAAAATTTAATCGAATTGAAATCACCGTGGAACTGCTCAAGACAGGTCTTTGATGGGTGTATGCCTCTTTGAGAGAGGGTTTCAAGCCCTTTGAGGGTATGAGCTTGACCCGGAGAATGGGTCAGACCTGGGGAGAGAAAATAAACCCAATTCATGGAGAACGGGACCCCGAATTATGATAGTTTGGATCGTCTGAGTGCTTATGCTTTGAGTGCTTATGCCCTATTTTTTGTCCACTGTTATTCATTGAGGTTCCTATGGCGAAGCGCCGCAACCTAAAGAAAGAAAAGGCCCTTCGGAACGAGGCCTATGCTCGCAAGTTTCGCAAGCGTCCCCAGCGGGGACGGAACGGGCGTCGCAACGATACGCGCTCTCAAGGTGAGAACACCGAAGAGAAGAAGACTGAGGAAACGACTGAGAATACACAAACGTCTGCTGGTGCTGGTGCTGGTGCCACGGACTAGATCGGCGCCTTGGCTTCGGTCAATTCAGTTGATGTGTGGACAAGGTCCCTGCTTAAAGCGAGTCGAGTTTTCGGCTCGCTTTAGTTTTGTTTCGGTCGGTTGGTGTTGTCGGTTGGTGTTGTGGTTGGCGCCACTCGTCACAATCATGCGCTGACGCGTAATTTTTTTTGGCAATTGTTTAAGATGGTCTCAGCAATCCGCTGTGTGCCTAGGAGGCCGACGTGAACGAGTTGAGGGAAGGCCTAGAACTGGCGTCAGAAGAAGAACTTGATGTTCTTATTGATGTCCTGTTTCGACCCCGTTTTAATCCGTTGGACTATGTGCAAACCGCTTCGCCTGAGTCTATCCAGCAGCTTTCCTACTGGCGGCGTCTCCGGGCGATCGAAGATCGTCTGTGTTTCTTAGCTGCGGATGGCGTCACGACGTTGCGAGGGCGATCGCAACACCTTCGCTACCGCACCATCCTGCGACAAACCTGCCACTACCTCAAAATTGACCACACTGAAGCTTTTTCCACGGAAGATCTAGAGGCGGAGCTTTTTCTCCAGGTTTTGCAGAGTACGCTGAAGCGATTGCCTGCCTCGGAGCGATCGCACCTGACCCAACTCATCCAAACCTCGCTTCACACTGCACCAGAGACCCAGGGGATGCGTCATCTCCTCAAAAATGACAGTCTGCGTCTCGCCCTCGAAGGTGGCAGTGCTCTGGCCCTCAGTGCTGTGGTTCGTCCCCTCGTCCTCAAGCATATTGCCCGCCAGGTGATGCTCTATGCCGCCAAGCGCCAGGTGGCGCGGGAAGCCCTCAAGCAAGGTGGTGCCGCAGCAGCTCGGGTTCAGGGCTATCTCGCGACGCAAATGGCCAGTCGGGGCATGGCAGTGAATTTGGCCCGCTATGGGGCTGCCCGCAGTGTTTTAGCTGTGGTGGGGCCTGCCCTGTGGGCTTGGTTTCTGGCTGATTTGGGTTGGCGGGCGATCGCCACAAACCATGCGCGCACTATCCCAGCCCTGTTTCTCTTGGCCCAAATTCGTCTAACCCGTGTGGAATCCACTGCAAAAGCATCCTAATTCTGAGCTGCGTTGGGCCTGGAGCTGTACTCAACTCGGTGTTCTCTTCCTTCCCCTGATTCCCCTCATCGGAGCCCTCCTGTTGGTCGCCAGTGCCGCGAACAGCACCTACCACCATGGTCGACGGATGGCTGCCCGCCCGCTCAATCGAGGCTTTGCTGTGCTGGCCCTGGGCATGATTGGGGTGAGCTTTTTGGGCGAAGTGCCCGGGGATGCATTGCTGGGGCTGGCCAACTTTCTACCCTATTTTTGGTTGTTTGCGGCCCAAACAGAGCTAACCGGCCAGCCCCGTCAACTGCGGCAGCTTGCTCAGCTCATTGTTCTGCCCGTTGTGCCGCTCGTCTTGATTGGTCTCGGTGAGCTTTACTTGGGCTGGTCTCACCCACTCATTCTGGGGGGAATCCTGCCTTGGCCCGTCAATGCCTTTGGGACTCCGCCGGGACGGATGGCATCTCTCTTCAGCTATGCCAATAATCTGGCTTTGTATTTGACGGTGACCTTTTCCCTGGGACTTGGGCTGTGGTGTGCGAGCTGGCAGTCGCAATCAGAACAGGAGGAAAGGGGAGATGGAGTCGCTGCTTGGTTCGAAGCTTGGCCGGTGCGATCGCAATCCGTCCTCTGGACCCTGGTACTCCTTACCAATGCTGTCGGTGTCATCCTGACCCAGTCTCGGAGTGCTTGGGGACTTATGGCCCTCTCTGCCCTCGCTGCTGCGGTCTATCTGCGTTGGAATATTTTAGTCAACGCGGTCATGGGATTTGTGGGCGCTGTGGTTTGGGCTGCCTTCGGACCGGTCGGCCAAGCCCCACTACGACAAATTATTCCTGCCTTTTTCTGGGCGCGTTTGACCGATCAAAACTTTCCTGATCGGCCCTTACCCACCCTGCGCAAAACCCAGTGGCAATTCACGCTAGATCTGATTCATCAGCGCCCGCTTCAGGGTTGGGGACTGCGCAATTTCAGTGCTCTCTACGAAGCTCAGACCCAAGTCTGGATGGGCCATCCACATAATTTATTTCTGATGTTGGGAGCAGAAATCGGTCTGCCCTTGACCTTGGTTCTTTTGGGACTGATGGGCTGGATTTTTGCCCAGACAATCTATTACTTTGTCCGCACTAAAAAATGTAAATATAAAACCTCTACCCACTGTGTTTTTGGCGCATTTTTGCTCGCATTGATCAATCTCACCCTATTTCATGGCTTTGATGTTCTTTTCTTTGATTTCCGTATAAACGCGATGGCCTGGATGATAGTCTCGCAAATACTCGGAGAGTTTTATCTTTCCTCTGTGGGCAATCTTAGTTTAAGGCGGTCAGGTTCCCCTGACAGCAACTGATTCGAAGCCCTTGTGAATCGCAGGTTACAGCTTTGTAGTTTTACCGATTCGCAATAGTTCAATTGATGTCTGTTCCGATTTTGATTTTGATTCATTTTCATTTTTTTTGGGAATTACTAAATCAAGCGCCGAACAGGCAACGACAACGCTGCAAGACCCATGCAAGTCTGTCTTGAAATAAGCCCCCTCACTCAAGACTTCATCGCAGCCCGTTGAACTTACACATCAGTGTGCAGGCTCTCTACCCCTGCAAACCGGGTCAGCAACAGAACTCTTTGGCACCTCAACTTTGCCCTGATGTAGCAAGTCCCATGAAATTTGAAGATATCTACGATTTTTTTCGTAATCCCCCACCGAACTACTTGAATAAGGAGCTAGCGGTTTGTTATGTACTCTCCGTTCTGCTGCGCCATGACTCCTACGGCACGGAACTGATCCAGCTTCTGGAGACCGAGTATCCCACCTACCGTCTGTCGGATACCGTACTCTACAGTGCGCTTAAGTTCCTGGAAGCCGAAGGCGTAATTGCAGGCTACTGGAAGAAGGTTGAGGGCCGTGGTCGTCCTCGCCGCATGTATCAGATCGATAGCCAGTGGCGTGAGCGTTCCGAGGAACTGTCTCAGCTGTGGCATGGCTATATCCTGCAGCAGAGTGGTACCCATGGTTCCGCGGGTTCTGCGCCCACCGCAGGTATGGCTGTCTCGCGCTAGTTTGCTTTGCAATAGTGCATTTGGCGTCATCTTGATTTGACGCTAGGGCGTTGGGTCGGGCTTGATTTTCCTTGCTCGGCCTTGTGCTTTTTCCCCGTTATGGGCTTGATATTGCAGTTCTAATTCGACCCTAGCGACGATTGTTTCTGGCGTCCGTTCGAACTCATGTCGCTGAATCTCGATAAGATGGCAGGGGCGGTGATGGTCTCCCCATTCCTACTAGGTGCTCGTAAGTGCGCCTAATGGTTTGAGTGAATCTCCCGTCATTTCATCCCACCTAAGATTCAGTTCTAAGCTCCATGGATACTGTAACGGTTTCGTCTACTTTTCTGCTGACAGCGTTAATGTTGGTGGGATTGGTGTTCTTCATTCGCGCTTCGACGAAGGACCGCACGGTGATTACCCGGCTGGCATCCCAGGAAAGCGTTGATTCCTTACATCAACAACTCAAAGATTATTTCGACGAACGCTCTTACCGCGTTAAGTCATTTGAGGGTGAAGAGAGCCCCATAACCTGGGAGGGCATGGTGCAAGCCAGTATTGCCATGGCCCTCTTTTTGTCGTTTTTGGCTGTGATTGGTTTATTCTGCCTTGCTCTGGTGCTGGTGATTATCGCGCCGGCTGTTGGAAAATTTTGGTTTGCTCTCTTGCTGCTGTCCCCCCTTGCAGGCGTGTTTTATGCCAAGCGGGCGGAACGCCTCGAAGAGGTGTCCTATCGTATTCGCGCAGCGCAGGATGATGGTGGCTGTGTTCTCAGCATTTCAGCCCACCGCGACGAAATTATTTCGCTTCAACAGCGGCTGACGTTTCAAGAGACGACGTAATACTTTCAGGCAATATGTCTAGGCAATACTTCCAGGCAATACGTCCAGCTTTTCCCGATGCATCGTCCCCTCTCTTGCCTGGGTTGGCTCCCCTGGGTGTCGCTAGGGGCCGGAAAAGATAGCGTTTTCTAGGTCCTGACGGCTTAGAGAGTAGGGAAAGACTCGCTGGATGCCACTGTCGTCCTGTTTGTTCGTGTAGGACACAATAATTTGTTCAACATCCAACTCCAGGTCAGCGGTCCAACTCTCTCGGATCACTTGCCAAGTACTCCTGTCATGTTCGTTCTGCTTGCATCCTTGACCTTCTAGCCAGGTTTCGATCGCGACAAGCGAGTGGTTGTAAAGGGGGGTACTGTCTGGCGGTAGGGTCATGGGTTCTGGGGGGCGATTTCTGCGGGCAAGGGCCGAGTCGCCGATACCTGAGTGGATAAAATTCTCCGAGGGCAGTGTTTTGCTGCAATGGTGGAGAGGGTCTTCTCTATGCTATCGCGTCCTGTTCAGGGTTTTGCCGCTTCTCTGAGGAACTGTTGCATTGTCATGAATGATGCTGCCAAGGGGTTGGGCAATGAACGGTTGCTGACATCACGTAATGGAGGTGGCTCAGAACCATGGTACAAGTTTGATGTGCTAGCAACTGATCCTGCTCTTCCATGAGCCGTTTTCAGTGTTTAAGACTGTCGATACCTGTGATTCCTAGGGATGAGATTGATGGAGGAAGGCTGCTGAGGGGCTCGCCTCGGGCGATCGCTAACCCCACGGCCAGCGCCAGGCAACCCACAAGCGTTAGGCCCAACAGAAACAGCGCAAAGAGTTCTCCCCCAGACAGTGGCCGTTCACCGGGTTCTAGGTAGGCTGATGAAGAGAGTTGGACCGGCTCGCGATCGGGCACCATGGGCTTTTTGAGCTGGGAGGAACGTTGGGTGAGCCGCGAATATCCCCGCAACTGGTCATAGCGAAGTCGCTGGGCTGGGTCACTCAATACCCGATAGGCTTCCTGGATTTGACGGAATTTTTCCTTGGCCTGCTCCAGGGGCATACGCGTGGTGTCGGGGTGATAATCCTTGCTCAAATCCCGGTGAGCCTGTCGAATGGCATAGAGGGTGGCTTGGGGGGGTAAGCCCAGCATCTGGTAATAATCCGGTTCTCCGCTGTTTTGTGTCATGCCCCATGAACCTATTCGCTGAATGACCTGTCTGTTGACATGAGTTACTGGTCTGTTGACAGTCGCTTAAAGACTTTGTACATCTCCGGCAGGCGCTGATACAACACTGCAGCCCGTAGCCAGACTTTGTGGGGAATCGCGGGGTAGCCAGAGACGACAGAACCGGGCTCGACATTGGAGTGCACACCGGCCTTGGAGGAGATCGTAACGCCATTGCCGACGGTGGCACGATTGCTGATGCCGACTTGTCCCGCAATGATGACACGATCGCCAATCGTAACGCCCCCAGCCATGCCGGTCTGAGCGGCGATCGCCCCATTTTTTCCAATGGTGCAGCCGTGGCCAATGTGGACCATGTTGTCCAGCTTGGCATTGGCCCCCAACCGTGTTTCTCCCACTGCTGGGCGGTCCACAGCGCTATTGCAACCAATTTCTACGCCATCTTCGAGGACGACATGGCCGGATTGTTCCATCTTGAACCAACCCTGGGGAATAGGGACAAAGCCAAAGCCTTCTCCGCCAATGACGCAGCCGCTGTGGATGACGCAGCCCTGGCCCAGGTGGCTGCGTTCGTGAATCGTGCTGTTGCTGTGGATAACGGTGTCCTCGCCCAGGATGACGCCGGGATAGACGACAACGTTGGGGTGGATGCAGACGCGATCGCCAATCTCGCAGTCTTTTTGAATCACCACATGGGCGCCAATGCTGACGTCCTGGCCCAATTTGACGCTGGGGTCAATGACGGCGGTGGGGTGAATCTGGGGCTCGGGGCGGAAGGGCTGGTAGAAGAGGGCGATCGCCTGGGCAAAGGCCAGTCTCGGTTGAGGGACGGCAATCCAGGGGAGGTTGCGGTCGTCGGCAAGCTGCTGAAGTTCCTGGGCTTTGAGCGGCAGAATGAGGGCGCTGGCCTGGGTTCGCTCTAGCCAGTTGGCAAAACTACCGTTGCTGTCGACAAAGCTGAGGTCTCCGGCGATCGCCTCCTCAATGGCCATGACCCGCTGAATGTTGGGATCATTCCCCCCACTCTGGGTGCAGCTATCTCCTTGGAGGGTGGCAAAGGCTTGGGAAATCTGACTCAGCTTCATGACGCGGTGGGTGCAAAAAACGGCTGGAACGTCCATTACGGGAATTTCTATCATCCGCTGAAATGCTCGTTCTCGCTCGTTTCTGTGAAACTTAGCTGTCAGACATCCGTAATGTTGAGGAGGTTGTTAACCTTCTCTTTACTTAGAGCCTGTATTGTTTCGAACGTTTGCTAGTAACACAAACTTGAAACAATCTATGCACTTCGCAAATGTGCCTGCGCGTCTGCGGCTTCTTAGCCTTCTGACAGCGCTTTCTGTTGGTGTGGTTGCCTGTGGTGGTTCTACCGGAGGTGACGGAGGTTCGGCGAGTGGTGGAGAAGGGACCGGTGTGTCCGGTGATGTCCAGATCGATGGTTCCAGTACTGTCTTTCCCATTTCCGAGGCGATGGCTGAAGAATTCGGCCTCGCGAATCCCGCAACTCGTGTAACTGTCGGCGTTTCCGGCTCCGGCGGCGGTTTCAAGAAGTTCTGTGCGGGTGAAATCGATATTTCAAATGCATCTCGCCCGATTAAGGACAAAGAGATTAAGCTCTGTGCCGATGCGGGTATTGATTTTATCGAAGTGCCCATTGCCTTTGACGGTCTGACTATCGTTGCAAACCCGGCTAACGATTGGGCCTCTTGCCTCAGCGTTGATCAGCTCAATGCCATGTGGAAGCCTGAGGCGGAGGGGACTGTTGATAACTGGAGCCAAGCTGACGCCAGCTTCCCGGATCTGCCCCTGGCGCTGTACGGCCCTGGCACCGATTCTGGCACCTTCGATTATTTCACCGATGAGGTGAATGGTGAAGAGGGCGCGAGTCGTGGTGACTACACCGCTAGCGAAGATGACAACGTCATCGTTCAAGGTGTGCAGAATGACGAGGGAGCCCTGGGCTACTTCGGTTACGCCTACTACGAGGAGAACAAAGATTCCCTCAAGGCCGTTGAAATTGAGAACGAAGCGGGTGACTGTGTGGCGCCGTCCACCGAGACCATTGCTGATGGTTCTTACAATCCCATGTCCCGTCCTCTGTTCTTCTACGTCGCCAAAAAGGCCTATGACGAGAAGCCTCAGGTCAAGGCATTTGTTGACTACCAGTTGGATCCAGCCAATGGTGGCTTGATTGATGAAGCAGGCTATGTTGCTCTACCGGAAGATGCTCTGGGTCGTGCGAAGGCCCGCATTACCGATGGCAAACTGGGTAGCTCCCCCAAGGATATCTAGGGAATATCTAGACTTTGGTTTTCCAGTGAGTCACTGTCTCGTGAGTCACTGTCTCGTAGGCCATTAATTTGGATGGGCATCAGTGCTTTTTAGTGTCTGATGCCGTCCATTTGATTTTGAGAGGGAGGCTTACGAAAGCCTCCTTTTTTAATTTTTTCCTCGGTTGGATATCAAACTGATTTTGCTTCTTTTAATGGGTCATTCCTTGCCATGGAGACGACATCAATTCTGCGTTGGTTCGTGGCAACATTGGAGGTAACTCATAAATGAGCCAAAAAGTAAAGACTAGGTTAAAGCACGCTTAATGTTTACGCTAGAGGGCGAAACGGCTTGTAATCCTTATTACAAGATTACAAGTGTGACTTTGGCAGTTCATAATGCTTCATGTAAGGGATTGGAGAGATGACAGCTGAAATATCTAGGGACACAGCTCCGGACCTCTGGAAACCAAATCGCGATCGCTCTAGGTTGATTGAGGGGATTGTCAAAGTCATCTGCGGAGCTTTTGCAGCGGTTTCAATTATTACTACGTTGGGCATTGTTGCGACCCTTTTCTTTGAAACGCTGAGCTTTTTTGGCGAGGTTCCGTTCTGGCAGTTTTTAACAGACCCCAAGTGGACGCCGCTATTTGCCAGTAAGCAATTCGGAATCTTTGTTCTTGTCAGTGCAACGGTGATGATCTCGTTCATTTCCATTGCTGTGGCGATGCCGCTCGGGCTGCTCTCGGCGGTTTGTTTGAGCGAGTATGCAACGCCTCGGGTTCGTAAGTTTCTCAAGCCGGTTTTGGAGATTTTGGCCGGGGTGCCGACGGTTGTCTATGGCTACTTTGCTCTACTGACGGTCACGCCTTTTTTGCAGATCTTCTTGCCGGGACTCAAAGGGTTTAATTCTCTCAGCGCCGGTATTGTTTTGGGCGTCATGATTACCCCGATGGTGGCCTCTCTGAGTGAAGATGCCATCTATGCTGTTCCCCAACGTTTAAGGGACGGTGCTTACGCTCTTGGGGCAACCAAGCGTGAAACGGTCACCAATGTTGTCTTGCCTGCCGCGCTATCGGGTATCGTTTCCTCTCTGATTTTGGCGGTTTCGCGGGCCATCGGTGAGACCATGATTGTCACCTTGGCGGCGGGGGCCAACCCCACCCTAGGCTTGAACCCGTTTGTCCCCGTTATGACGATGACGGCCTCGATTGTTCAAGTTTCCAAGGGGGATGTCCCCCATGGAACCATTGGCTATCAAACGCTTTTTGCGGTGGGGACGACGCTGTTTGTGATGACGCTTGCCCTCAATATCTTCAGTTTTTGGTTTGTTCGTCGCTTCCGTGAGAAGTATGACTAATGGCAGTACAAGATAATCAACCTGCTGCCCTTGATCCGGCAGCTCCTATGTTTAAGCCCAATGTTTCTGGGCGCTACAAATTAGATAGGATATTTGCAGCATTAGCTTGGGGAGCTACGGCGATCGCCATTGCTGTTTTGGTTTGGCTGATCCTGACCATTTTGATCGATGGTCTTGGCTCCCTCGACTGGCAGTTTATTACGAGCTTCCCCTCTCGAAAAGCAGAACGGGCAGGAATTTTACCCGCGCTCGTGGGAACGCTCTGGATTATGGGCGTCGTGGCTTTTGTCTCTTTTCCCCTTGGTGTGGGAGCCGGACTGTTTTTGGAAGAATTTGCCGAGGACAACTGGTTCACTCAGCTTGTTGAAATTAACATCAGCAACCTGGCCGGTGTGCCCTCGATCATCTATGGTTTGCTGGGCTTAGCAGCCTTTGTACGTTTGTTTGAAAGCGTGACGAACGGTCGCACGATTCTTTCCGGCGGATTGACCCTGGTTCTGCTGATTCTGCCAGTCATTATTGTTGCAACCCGTGAGGCTTTTCGAGCGGTTCCCGACAGCCTGCGCTGGGCAGGGTATGCGCTGGGAGCGACCAAATGGGAGGTGATTTGGAACCATGTCCTGCCCTCGGCACTGCCAGGCATCATGACTGGCATGATTCTGGCCCTTTCCCGGGCCATTGGCGAGACGGCTCCGCTGATTGCGATTGGTGCAGCCGCTTTCATTCCTTTTTTACCGGAGGGACTGCAGAGTCAATTCACGGTATTGCCTATCCAGATCTACAACTGGGTGGGCCGCCCCCAGGCAGAGTTCCACGACATTGCGGCATCCGGAATCATCGTTTTGATGGCAGTTCTCTTGACCATGAATGGAGTCGCTGTTTATATCCGCAACCGTTTCCAGAAAACCCGCTAGCCAGAGCGCCCTCAATTCAATGCAAGACACAATTGTCATGACTTCTACTGATTTTGC
Source organism: uncultured Pseudanabaenaceae cyanobacterium (assembly GCA_938017515.1). Taxonomy (GTDB): domain Bacteria; phylum Cyanobacteriota; class Cyanobacteriia; order PCC-9006; family JAAUQQ01; genus JAAUOP01. The sequence continues at coordinate 9,969 of CALIJJ010000100.1, read as the reverse complement.
GATCCAGGCTGAGAAGGTCTCGGTTTCCTACGGTTCTACCCTTGCGGTTAAAGATGTCTTCCTCGATATTCCGAAGAACAATATCGTGGCGCTGATTGGGCCTTCGGGTTGCGGCAAAAGTACAGTGCTACGTTGCTTCAATCGGATGAATGACCTCATTCCTGGTGCGCGGGTTGAGGGACGCATTACGTTCAATGGACAGGATATCCACAGTAAGCAGGTGGATCCGGTGCAGTTGCGTCGTCAGGTGGGCATGGTTTTCCAGCGCCCTAATCCTTTCCCCAAGTCCATCTACGAAAACATTGCCTTTGGGGCTCGCATCAATGGCTACCAGGGCAACATGGATGAACTGGTCGAGCGTTCCCTGCGAGGGGCAGCCATCTGGGATGAGGTGAAGGACAAGCTCAAGGAGAGCGGTCTGAGCCTGTCCGGTGGGCAGCAGCAACGCCTCTGCATTGCGCGGGCGATCGCCATTGAGCCCGAGGTCATTCTCATGGACGAACCCTGCTCGGCCCTGGATCCCATCTCAACCCTGCGTGTTGAAGAGCTGATGCAGGAGCTGAAGCAGAAATACACGATCATCATCGTGACCCACAACATGCAGCAGGCTTCCCGCACCTCTGACTACACGGCCTTTTTCAATGCTCGCGCCACGGAGCAGGGGGGCAAGATGGGCTATTTGGTGGAATATAACCGCACGGAAATCATCTTCCAGCAGCCCAGTCAGCAGGATACTCAGGAATATGTCAGTGGTCGTTTTGGGTAAACCGTGGCGAAACAGTTGCCCCCCGCGCAAAACCCCCCTAGGATCAGTAGGGTTAATAACATTTTGACCACTTTTTGATAAGAGGTGCCTGGGAGGCCTATGAAGCGTTATTTAATTCGTGCCCTCGCTATCGTGCTGGTGGCGATGGTGACTTTAACTAGCTATGCAGGTCCATCCTGGGCAGCTCGTTCGGCCATGACCGGTGACTACACACAGGACACAACCGCTGTTGTAACGGCCCTGCGAAATGCGATCAGTGCTGAGGAAGGCTCCGCTGATATGAAGCAGGCTCAGAAGGAGTCTCGTTTGCTGATCAATGATTTTGCGTCGCGTTATCGTCGCGATCGCAAAGTCAATGGTCTTGCTTCCTTCTTGACGATGCAGACGGCCCTAAACGCCCTGGCCGGTCACTACAGTTCCTACCCCAACCGCCCTGTTCCCGAAAAGCTCAAGACTCGTTTGATGAAGGAATTCAAGCGCGTCGAAATCTCTCTCAAGCGCGGTAGCTAAGGAATAGAGATGAGGTGAGTCTGCTTTCGCTGTGCTCATCCATCGCTGTTCATTCGCCGTCAACGGAAAGGGTCTACCCACGCTGGGTAGACCCTTTACTATTGTTGAAAATGAGCAATATTTATTGACAGCAAACATATTTGCTGAGGATAATTAGCGATTGTGCGATAGAGATCGCACAGCTCTGTCGCGCTCTTTGAAATCCCTTGGCTAACGTCGTAGTAATTGGTGCCCAGTGGGGCGATGAAGGAAAAGGTAAGATTACGGATCTGCTCAGTAAGTCTGCAAATGTCGTCGTCCGTTACCAAGGGGGCGTCAATGCTGGGCACACCGTTGTTGTCGGTGATCAGACGTTTAAGCTACACCTAATCCCCTCCGGAATTCTGTATCCCGAGACTCAATGCATTATTGGCTCCGGTACAGTGATTGATCCGAAGGTTTTGATTGAAGAATTGGATCAGCTTGAGACGCTGAAGGTTTCGACGGACAATCTGTTGATTTCCGAAACGGCCCATGTGACCATGCCGTACCATCTGTTGATTGATCAGGCCGCGGAGCAGAGTCGGGGCGACCACAAAATTGGCACGACGAAGCGTGGCATTGGCCCAACCTACGCCGATAAGTCTGAGCGTAGCGGTATTCGCATTAATGACTTGATGCACCTGGAAGATCTGCGGGAACAGCTGAGCTGGACCATCGATCAGAAAAACGTCATCCTCGACAAGCTCTACAATATCCCTCCCCTCGATGCGGATAAGGTTTTTGAAGAATACAGTGCCTACGCCGAGCGTCTGCGCCCCCACGTGGTGGACAGCTCACTGACACTCTATACGGCACTCCAACAGCGTAAAAACGTTCTCTTTGAAGGGGCCCAGGGCACACTGCTCGATCTAGACCATGGCACCTATCCCTACGTGACGTCTTCTAATCCGGTGGCTGGTGGTGCCTGCATTGGTGCGGGTATCGGTCCGACGATGATCGATCGCGTCATTGGTGTGGCCAAGGCTTACACCACCAGGGTGGGCGAAGGCCCGTTCCCAACGGAACTGCATGAAGAAATGGGGGAAATACTGGGCTCCCGTGGTGCCGAGTTTGGGACGACGACGGGGCGTCAGCGCCGCTGCGGATGGTTTGATGCTGTGATCGGCCGCTATGCGGTGCGGATCAATGGCCTTGACTGCCTCGCCATCACCAAGCTGGATGTGTTGGATGAGATGGACGAAATTCAGGTGTGTGTGGCCTATGAATTAGACGGCAGCACCTGTAACGACTTGCCGACGAGTGCTTCTCTGTTTGCCCGTTGCAAGCCGATCTATAAAACGATGCCGGGATGGAAGCAGTCCACGGAGGACTGCCGCTCGCTGGATGATCTGCCAAAAGAGGCGTTGGACTATCTCAAATTTTTGGCTGAACTAATGGATGTTCCCATTGCCATCGTCTCGCTGGGGGCCAGCCGTGATCAGACCATTATTGTGGAAGATCCCATTCACGGACCCAAGCGAGCGCTGCTCCATGCAGACGGGACACCTGCTCAGGTTGTTTAGGCCTCAGGCTGTTTAGGCTCCTGGTTGTTTGGACAATGCCCAGGCCACCGTTTTGTCACCCAGCAACGCTAGAAAATAGCTCATCAGCCCTGGGCAAGAGCCCGGAGGCAGCGTGAGAGGTAACTGCGGCCGAGCCACGATTTAAGAGGGTCCGGCCGCAATCATTTGCTGATCTGATGGTGTCCACGCTTCTAATTCCAGTAGGAATGCTTGGCGGGTCGCTGAATCAATGGCTGCTTTCTTGAAGGCATGGGTGGTCCATCGCTTTAGATCGCTGATGCTGGCCTGCCGTTCTGCCATCAAGCGATGCATTTCCTGGGTTAGGTTGATGCCAAAGAATGCGGAGTCATCTGAGTTGAGGGTGACGGGAATGCCTGCCTGGTCTAGGGCAAAGATGGGGTGGGCCTTATAGGACGGAATATTGAGCAGGCGTTCGTTGGAAGTGGGGCAGAGTTCCAGGAGAACTTGGCGATCGCGCAGCCGTTCCATCAGTTCTGGATCTTGGCTTGCCGACGTACCGTGACCGATCTGGGTGATATTAAGCCCCACGGCATCGCGGATGGCCTGGGGCCCCACCATTTCACCCGCATGAACTTTGACACGTTTGCCGTGCTCTTGGGCGAACTGAAAGGCCGTTTCAAATAGACTCGCGGGCCAACCGACTTCGTTTCCATGGAGGTCGATGCCTGTCACGATGGAAGCCTGACAGACCTGCTGGGTCCATTTCAGGGCCTGTTCGCTCCCTCGATGGCGATTAATACCGGCAAAAAAACGAATTTCGAGCCCTTGCTGATGGGCAAGTTCTGCTTCTGATTGCAGCCACTCCAGTACTCGCTCTAGGGGATGGCCGATACGCTCCACTAGACCCAGGCTGAAGTTGATTTCAGCGTAGCGAACGTTTTGAAGCCAGAGACCCTCTACAACATCCCGTAGAATTTCTCGGTATCCCGTCGGGGTGGAGAGCCAGGGATCCACGTAGTCCTGAAAGAGCCGTAAAAACTCGCCAAATTCATGGAAGCGGTGCCCCGAATGGTACCAACTGGGGGTTGCCGGAAGTCCTTTGCCATGGTGGCGCAACATGGCTTCCTGGAGTGTGCTCCAGCGGAAGGAACCTTCGAGATGCAAGTGCAGCTCGGCCTTTGGCATGGTGGAAAGGTCTGGCATGGCATTGGGGCTTGAGCACACCGGTACATCTACACAAGAGAGTTCCCAGCCTGTCCTTTCTATACTTACAAATGCCAAAAAATGTAGGAAAAGTCAGGGTAAGGTTAGAGATCTTTATCAGATTAGGAGGGGCGGGTGTGATAGACGGTTGTAATTTTTAGGGGGCAATCACGGCGATGCACTCTACTTCAACCAACACATCCTTCGGGAGTCGAGCCGCCTGGACGCAGGCCCGAGCGGGGGCGGTTGCTTCATCAAAAAACTGACTGTAAACGCCGTTCATTGTGGCAAAGTCATTCATATCTGCCAGGAAGACGCTGGTTTTGACAACGTCACTAAATCCCGCTCCGGCAGCCCTGAGGACGGCCTCCAGGTTCTTCATCACCTGCTCCGTTTGGACCGCCACTTCACCATCCCCAACGATGTTTCCAGTGGCAGGGTCGATGGCGATTTGGCCGGAGGCGAAGACCATTTTGCCGCTGGCGGCGATCGCCTGGTTGTAAGGGCCGACTGGAGCAGGAGCCTGGTCGGTTTGAATAACTTCGCGCATGGATGAACTCAATGAACTCTTCAGAGAATGTAGGTCAGAGAAAATAGGAACGGTAGTGCCAAAAACGGCGGCTAAGCAGCCCGCGACTTAGATCTCTGGGGAGGATGGATGATTCGTGACGGGAAACGAGCAAACGGGAACGCGGACCACAGGGGGCGAACGGGTTTGCAAACGGGATTACCTATTTGGACTTGTCACCGGATTTGCGACTGGATTTATTGCCCTCACCTTCATCACCGAGAGAACCCACGCCACCGACTAGCATGAACATTCCAGCCAAGAAGATGGCGATGGCCAATCCCCCTAATACTCGATCCAAATTGGCCATTTCTTCCACGGCATCCTCGGGGGTCGCATCAGTTTCCTATTCTCGTATCCTATCGAAAAGACGCCCCGCTGTGGTTGGCAATCGCCCTCGAACGCTTTTCTTAGCATGTCTTGTTTTCTTGGGCCCATGGATGATTGTCCTGGGAGCAAACCTAAGTCTTCTCTGTAATTAGGTCTTTCCTCATGACTGCGATCGCCAGCATCGTAAGGAGGATTGATGGTGAAACAATTCAAGCGCAACCATCGGCAGATAGAGCATTCTTGCAGATAGATAGACCATTTCAGGACGATAACTTTGGGTAGCAGTATGGACATTTTTCGGGACTGGACGGATGCCCACTCAGCAAAATTCCGCAAAGAGAACTTTGCCGTTCGCCATCGCCTCAGCGAAACCGGCCTTTTTACCGACGAGGCCCTTGCCGACCTGCTTGATCGACATCCCCACAACAAGCTGGACGTTATGACAATGGGGGGCACCGAGGGCCCTTACCCCAATGCTTTGCGAGATGGTGACCCACGGGGCTGCTCTGGCAAAGTGTTGCTGGATGCCGCTAAGGCGGGTCGGCTGTGGATTAATGTCCGTGAGGCCATGAATATCCATCCGGAATACCAGCGGGTGCTGGATAGCATGTACGGTGAGCTGGCTGAGCGAACGGGGGTCAAGCGCTATAAAGCCCGTGGCGCGATTCTCATCTCTTCGCCGACCACCGTTGTCCCCTACCACTGTGATGCCAGAGATACGGTGTTATGGCACATTCGCGGCAAAAAACGCTTCTACGTTTACCCCGCTCGCAATCCCTATCTACCCGATGCTGGCTATGAGGCCGTTGTCTTACGGGAGCGGGATGAAGATCTCCCCTATCACCCCTCACTGGAACAGGGAGTAACGACCTTTGATTTGGAGTCTGATCAAATGGTCTCCTGGGTTTTGAATTCTCCCCATCGGGTTGAAAATCAGAGCTACTGTGTTTCCATTACCACTGAATTCAGTACGCGGGAGAGTGGCTTTAAAAATGCAGTGACGGTAACCAATGGTCTTTTGCGGCGTCGTTGGGGTTTGAATCCGAGTTGGTATCGCGATTCCATGCCTGTGAAGGTTGCTAAGTTTGCTGTGGGCCGCATCCTGATGAAAACGAATCTCTACCATCAATGTCTGCGACAGTCCTACATGACGTTTCGGGTTGATCAATCTCAGCCGGGATATATCGTTGATATTGATCCCATTGTGAGGCAGTTTTAAACTCCTTATATCCCTTGCTCTGACTGCCTTAGATGCTGTTTTAGTCTCAAAATCGAGTCTAAAACGTAACGCTAAGTAACGTTCTCTACCGAGGCTCAAACGTCAATTTCATGAGACTCTACTCGTGACAATGACAGGAAAGAGGCAGGAAAGGTTCGGTGAGTACAATGCAGCGATCTTCCAAAAGGACTGCTCTCAAAACGCCCAACAGCCCGTCACGGTTGTCTTTGAAGCAGGCTCAGCAAGGTAATCCCAAGGCCCTCGAATCCCTTATACGCCAGCAGTTACAGCGACGGCCTGAAGGCAAAGGCGTTCGGGTTCGGGTGGATCGACGGAATGCAACGTTGCTGGTCCATCTCATGGGAGCCTCTGCACCACGTCGTGCGGAGATGCTCGCCTGGGCGAAGCAGTTTTTTGCTCGCTTACCCATTGCTGGAGTGAGCGGTGCTCAAATCATGGGCCACCGAGGCGGTATCCGAGAACCGGTGTGGACCGAACGAGTATCGGTTCGCCCTAGGGCCCATGGGTTTCGTCTAACACCAGTTTTGGCTGGAACGGTCTTTGGTGGATTTGTGCTTTTGACGCTGCTTTGGGGCGTTGCCTCGATGGTGCGCGGTTCCAATGTTGAAACTGCGGCATTGGACGGGAAGCGAACCGGGGAGGAGATTGCTGGAGATGCGGGCGCAACCGTGACCCAAGTCAGTGCGACGACACCGACGGCAGCCGTAGCTGATGAACCAGACTATAAGGTGACTCGAGAGGAAATTTTTGATGGTAAGCGCATTCAGATCGATACCAATGATGCAGATTTGACGCGGGATGAATGCATTGCGATCGCCTCAAAATTCCTAGAAGAAGCGGGTGTCGATGGCAAAGTCGTTGTGCAAAAACCGAATCCTAAACCCCCTTGGAGTGGTAAGCGTGCTCCCTTTTGCGCGAACAACAATGATGGTGCCGGTACGTTTTTCAATGATGAGTACTTTTAGAGAGATGGCAATTCAGACCATCGCCAGACTGGTCACGGTCTGAATTGCCATCAGAACGATGCGATTTATTCCAGTTCCTAGTCCAGACTGCGCAGTTGCGCAGTCTGGACTTTTTACTAGCGCTTGAATCGACAGGACGATAGAAATCTTTACGAACGTGACAACCGAATACCCTTGCAAGTTAAGCAAACCGTGTCGTAGTATATGTAGTATGTCGTTTGAAAGTTCCCTGTGAGCGTTTCAAGGAGTGGATTGAGTGGTGATGCTCTGCTTCTTTGTAAAAAATATTTCCTGTATTGACTCAGTATTCGGCAACCTCGACCTGTAGCCTTCTGTTGTTGGGTGAATTTGTTGCCCATGATGGTGGGGAAGGAGATGCTACAGAATCCAGGCGATCGCTTGCGTCTGGGGTAAGCCGGTTTATTCTCGGACAAAGTCCATGGAATGGAACATTTTGTAGGCTTTTCCGTCCAAGACCATATATTCTGCTACCAGGCTGAGTAGTATAGGCTACACCCATGCAACCCCCTCACCTTCGGTTTCTCCCCCTTCGGGCTTCGGCTCACCGCACCTTTACCGTCCTGTAGGTCGGTAATAGGATGAAAGTCATAATGATTCCGACCTAGTGATTGACCGCGTTGGCAGAAGGACACGAGCTTCAAGTCAGAACAGCATTTTCTCGTCTGTTCCTCGCCACGCTTTGATCGACTCACGGAATCAGGATTCTAGATTTAGGTTTTTGTCCGCTGCAGGTGCATTGTTTATTTCGCTAGCGCTGGCGTTTAGTTGATTTTGACGGATTCTCCCGTTCTAAACGCGTCCGTGAGTTCAGCAGCTCACAGTTTTCTTAGCTTAGGAGTCCGTTGCAAATTATGCCTACAAAATCTACCTCTGGCTCCCGCTCTCCGCTCAATACCGATATGGTTCGGACATATCTGCACGAGATTGGTCGGGTGCCGTTGCTGACCCACGAAGAAGAGATCATTTTTGGTAAGCAGGTGCAGAAACTGATGGCCCTTCTGAAGTGCCAGGAAGTTTTGGAGGCGGCTCTCGATCGCGAGCCATCCGATCGGGAGTGGGCTGAGGCGGCTGGGGTCAGCGTCAAACAGCTCAAGCAGCAGTTGGTTCAAGGTCAGCGTGCCAAGCGCAAGATGATCGAAGCTAACCTGCGGCTGGTGGTGTCCATTGCCAAAAAATATCAGAAGCGCAACCTGGAGTTTCTGGATTTGATTCAGGAAGGCTCCATTGGTCTGGAGCGTGGGGTGGAGAAGTTTGACCCGACGAAGGGCTATAAGTTCTCAACCTATGCCTACTGGTGGATTCGCCAGGCGATTACCCGGGCGATCGCCCAGCATGCCCGTACGATTCGTCTACCCATCCACATCACCGAAAAGCTCAACAAAATCAAGAAGGCCCAGCGTGAGTTGTCCCAGAAGTTGGGTCGTTCAGCGACCGCAGCGGAGCTGGCGGTGGAGCTAGAGCTGGAGCCGGAGCAGGTGCGTGACTATTTACAGATGTCTCGCCAGCCCATTTCCTTGGATATTCGCGTGGGTGACAACCAGGATACGGAGCTGCGTGACCTCCTAGAAGATGAGAACGCCTCTCCTGAGGAGTACACCTGGAACCTGGCGATGAAGCAGGACCTGGCTTCGCTGATTGCGGAGTTGACGCCCCAACAGCAGAATGTGCTGGTGTTGCGTTACGGCTTGGATGACGGCAAGACGCTGTCCTTGGCGAAGGTGGGCGATCGCATGAACCTCAGCCGTGAGCGGGTTCGTCAGCTCGAACGTCAAGCTCTGGAGCAGCTGCGCCGCCGCCGCAGCATGATTCGCGAGTATATCGCTGGGTAACGAAATGACTTGAACGCCCGTCGATTCGTTCACCCCAGTCAATTTAGTCGATAAGCTAAAAGGAGTGCATATGCACTCCTTTTTTGTTGGACTAGCCTGGGCAAGGATTGGGATATGGCGCGTTTTCTTCACCTGGCGGATGTGCATTTGGGGTTTGATCGCTACAACAACAGCGATCGCACCAAGGACTTCTTCTATGCCTTCGACGATGTGATCCATCGCTACGCCATTGAAGCTGAGGTGGATTTTGTGCTCATTGCCGGAGATCTGTTTGAGCACAAGAATGTCTTGCCTGCCATCTTGAACCAGGCCCAGGCGGTGCTGAAGCCCTTGCAAGAGGCCAATATCCCGGTGCTGGCCATTGAGGGCAACCACGACAACCTGCCCTACGGCACACGCACGAGTTGGTTGCGCTATCTGTCGGACTGGGGCTGGCTCATGCTGCTAGAGCCAGACGACGGAGAGGAGCCGGAGCGGGTATACCAGCCCTGGGACCCGGAGCGTAAGCGGGGGGGCTATGTGGATCTGGATTGCGGCGTGCGGGTGCTGGGTTCGCGCTGGTACGGAGCTTCTGCGCCTAAGGCTCTGGCTCACTTGGCCGAGGCTATCCAAGGGCTGCCCCAGGGGCCTAGCCAGACGGTGATGATGGTGCACCATGGCCTCGAAGGACAAATTGCCCGCTACAGCGGTGCCCTCAAGTATCAGGAGCTGGAGCCCCTTAGGACCGCAGGGGTGGATTATTTGGCCCTGGGGCATATCCACAAAAACTACGAGGTGGAGGACTGGATTTTTAATCCCGGTTCTTTGGAAGCCAACAGTGTTGCTGAGTCCCGAGGGCAGATGGCGCGGGGGGCTTATCTGGTGGAATGCCAGGGTCAGTCGATTCAGGCGGAGCTCAAGCAGGAGTATGAGCAACGAGCGGTGCTGCGATTGGTGTTGGAGGTGAAGAAGGATTGGAGCATGGCGGAATTGGAGGCGGCGGCGATCGCCCTCATTCAAAAAGCGGTGGTGGAAGAAAAGACCCAGGATGCG
>CALIJJ010000099.1 GCA_938017515.1 uncultured Pseudanabaenaceae cyanobacterium | reverse complement strand
CTTGGTGAAGTCAAGGCCACCACGGAGTGCTTCGTAAACTGCACGACCGTAGTTCTTAGCGGAGAGGCCCAACTTAGGCTTAATGGTGCAACCCAACAGAGGACGACCGTACTTGTTCAGCTTGTCGCGCTCAACGGTAATACCGTGGGGAGGTCCAGGGAAGGTCTTGATCAGAGCGATGGGGAAACGGATGTCCTCCAAACGCAGGGCGCGCAGGGCCTTAAAGCCGAAGACGTTGCCCACCAAGGAGGTCAGAACGTTGGTGATAGATCCTTCTTCAAACAGATCCAAAGGATATGCAATGAAGCAGAAATACTGGTTATCTTCACCAGGAACGGGCTCAACTGCATAACAACGACCCTTGTAGCGATCCAGGTCGGTCAGCAGGTCAGTCCACACCGTGGTCCAGGTACCCGTAGAGGACTCAGCCGCAACAGCAGCTGCCGCTTCTTCTGCGGGAACGCCGGGCTGAGGAGTCATGCGGAAGCATGCCAACAGGTCGGTGTCCTTGGGGGTGTAATCGGGGGTGTAGTAGGTCAGGCGATAATCCTGTACACCAGCTTTGTAGCCTTGCGCTTGAACGGCCATTAATAGTTTCTCCCTAATTCAGAAATTCAGACCTCTGCCACCAAAGGAAGCCTCGAACAGACATCCCTCAGCCCTAACTGCGTCCCGACCCAATATCTTTTGCCGAACATTCCTCTTTGCGAGTTATCCGCTCAAGCGTTGGACCTGACAGACGAGGCAGAATTCACTCAATACAAAGCACAATCAAGTTGACTGCCTTTTGTTATCGAACCTCTTTGTTAAATAAATCTATCATGATGCGGATCATCCACAACTATGATTTTTCTGGCTCGATTGATAGGTTTTCCTTAACTGTCAAGCTGAGTGGAAAAACACTCCGATAACTTGAGTTCTGTCATGCCTCTTGACCAAGGATAGCTATCCAAAATTATGGCCAGAACAGAACATGCTCCCTGGCATTTTTGCAAGTGCTCAAGAAAAAATCAGTCATTTCTTAGCCGACAAGATTATCCCAGCCTAATCCTTGATTAGAGCTCGAAAATTTCGGAACCGATGGACCTCTCTAAACAATAAACAAGAGAGGAGTAATTACTCATTTTTCCTTTCGATTTACAACTCACTGTGGGTCCGCACTAACCGTGAGTTGTAAAAAATATTTCAGACATTCAATAAGATACCTTTATGACAATTCTTAGCCCTAAAACATAGATAGGGATAGAGTTAGCCGCCCTAAGCTTGCAAGCTATTGACGCCCGATCTAGGGGGAAGGGAGAATTATCACCGTTCAATATCTGAGGCCAGTACCTAGGCAGAGTAATGCAGATAGTCTCGATACTGAATGGGTATTCATTGGAGATGCAAATGCTGTCATTGCCCGCGCGACTTCCGCACAGTTAAGACTTCCATCTATAGCATCCTCCAATGATCAAGCCATGGGGGCCAAGCTAGAGTCGGGCCTAGGGCAAAATTATTCAGAAAGCATACGCTGGATTATGCCTGTGGCTCATCATCGGGTTCTATTTTCGCTGATTCTAAACGAAGGGGTTCACCCTGGGGTAACGGTAGGGAGGAAGGCTTGGGTTCCGACTCCATCAAAACCTCATCTTCAGCCAGGGGGCGAGGCGAAAATTCAACTGCTTTTTCATCCGAAGACTCAAGCTCTAGGCGACGAGAACTAAGCTCTGGTGAGGCTGACTCATTCAGTTCTAGTGGTTCCCGTAATTCCATCGCTTGCTGTTCCTGAACTCTAGGAATTTCAACGGGAATAGGAACGCGTTCAGGCTCAGGAAGTACAAGAGGCTGTTGCTCAGGCATTGTTTCAAGCTCTGGCAACTCCAGTGCCTGGGGCTCTTCAGTCTCAACCACCCAATGCTTCGGCTTCGGCATCACCTTCATCAGATCATCCAAGGGGCGAGCGATCACCATAATGGCGTGCATATCACCAATTCGTTCTGCTTCCTGCATGCCAGCTTCGACGGCCATGGTCACATCTGCAATGGGTCCTTGAATGACCGCAGTACACAGGCCCGCGCCCGTGGTTTCATACGTAATCAGCTCAACATTGGCACATTTCATCGCTGCATCAGAGGCGCCGACCATGGCAGGGAAACCAGTGGTTTCAATCAAGCCGATCGCACCCGTGGCTTCGAATCCCCCTGCTCGCTCTACGTACTCCGCAAATTCCTCGGTAATGGGCAGCACCGTATCGAGGTTTGGCAACGGTCTTGGGAGCATCATGCTGGAAACATACTGTTCAAAGGTCTTAGCTGTCTCCGCACCAATTTCGATCGCCAGTTTCACATCAGCATAATTGCCTCGGACAACGGCCGTGCAATAGCCATCCCCTGTTTTCTCATAGCCCACTAAGACAATCCCAGCCGACTTGAGCATTGCATCGGCAGCACCCACCACAGCAGGAAAACTTTGTGTACAAACCAAACCCAATGCAGTTTTGCGAGCAGCCACCTTGGCCATCGGGGGCTTAAGCGACAAATCTCCTCTGCGGTTAGCAGACGCTGAATCCAGTGAACTTTGATTCAGTGGACGTCTGCCAGGAACACCAGCCCTGGGAGCAAAGGGAGTTGGTGTAGCGGGTCGAATTGGCTCGGACACGGTCTGTCCTCCATGGGAGTGACGGGGAAATCAGAAAGCGATGCAGCTAAACCGTTTGATCCGGCATAAACAGAGTGCGCATACGCTCAAACTGCTCCTTGCCGTAAATCTTCGTAGGACGCTTAGGAGAGGCGTTCGTCGATGAGCCAAATTGATGACCACTTCTGTCCGCCGTATCCCTGCTCTCATCCTCTATTTTAGGGGTTTTAGAGGATGACGATGATGCTGGAGTTTCAGAAGCAGAACTCGCTGCTGATGTTGCGTACCCACCAAAACCATCATCCCAAGGAGAAGGCTCCGTAGCAGCCGTTGCATTCCCCTGACCCTTTCTCGCTTCACGAGACGCTTGAAAGCCAGATGAAGCTGGAGAACCAGACGCTCCCTCCCCACCCCCGGAGCCATGACAGTCGCCAAAACCTGATGAGCTTCGGCCCGACTGACCCAATAAAGAGCCGGGGGGCACAAGCTGGCTAGGAGGAACCGACGCATTGTGCAACGTCGTGGAGGCCCCCACACAAGCTTGGGTACCAATGCGGCAATTCCCAACGACTAAAACCCCTGCTCCCAGAGACGCACTCGCTTCAATCACAATGCTGCCTTGGTGAGCATGGAGAACAACCCCCAAGCCCAGGCAGACACCGGCTCCTACAACAATCTTGCTCTGGGGGTCTGCCATGAGCACGACGCCAGGGGCAATGACTGCATCCGGAGAAATCGCAACCTCTCCACTCACGTGGTAGCTCGCTGTAAACGGTGACTGCAAAGGAGGAAGATGCATGAGATGCAGTGACGCGATGAGCTGTAACTCATCAATGAAGTGCGATTCTGACCGGGAAAATTCAGCTAGGGACGCTGAATAATCAATTCGCTAACGCGCCGACGTGCCTTCGTATCCACACCAATGATGCGAATGTATTCACGGGGATAGTCATTCATATATCCCTTCAGCTGTGCAAGCACTTGGGACTCGCCAGAGGAATGAATGGTAGGCAAACTTTGCCAAGAACTCGTCTTAAAGCGACGCTTACTGGCATGTTCAGCACTAATGCTGCATCCTTGGCGCAGCAAACTACGCACCTGAGATGCGACATCACTCTTAAGATTCCCCGAGCCACCAAAACCATTGCCAGAGGCATGGCCATTGTTGCTATTACCACCATTAGTGTTGGAAGCCGCGAAAGAAGCCGTAGGAGAAGCAACAGCCTCAACGGGTCCATCAGGACGCTGGACAATAATTTCGGCAATACGACGGCGAGCGCTGACATCTACAGCAATGACGCGGACATACTCACCTTGATGCTGCTCCATTAGTCCCTGAAGCTCAGCAATCACGTTGCCACTAGAAGAGACAGAAGGACCCGTCAACCAAGAACTTGTCTTAAAGCGGCGTGCGTTGGCATGCTCCGTCGTGATTTTGAAGCCCTGGCTCGCAAAGTTGCGAATCTGGCTCATCCAATCATTGCCACCATTGCCATTGCTGGTGTTACCGGCGTAGTTGCTGCTACGACCTGATGCAATGCCACCGCTGGAGGCAGATGAAACAGCCAGAGGCTTACCATCAGGCCGCTGAATTAGCTTCTCCAGAACACGGCGACGGGCATTAGAGTCAATGCCCAAGAGACGCACGTATTCACCTGAATGCTCCTCCATGCAAGCCTCTAGCTCAGCCAAAACCTGGCCCTCAGCACGGGCTTGAATGGGCTTGCAGGTCTGCCAAGAGCTGGTGCGAAAACGACGCGGACTCGCATGTTCCGTACCAATCTGAAATCCCTGGCTCAGCAGACTGCGAACCTGGGCGACGATTTCAGGGCTCAGTTGCCCGCTAGCATTTCTCATCTCTCCATTCCCATCCAATGACGCGTCTTGACTTTGCTGGTTTTGATTGCGCTGACTTGGAGCGCGCTGGTCACGCAAGGGCACATCACAACTCAACTCGCACTGAGCTGCTGCGCTGTGATAGCCAGAACGCAACGCGCCGCTCAACCCAACGAGATGTTGGGCAAACGACAAATCTTCGGGCCGAACGTCCGGCAACCGGTCGGCCTGTTGTTGACTGGTGACGACAGCTCCGGAAGGAACAAACTTTCCAGGAGGAATCTCAACGTCTTGGATCAAGACATGCATCATCACAATGCAGCCATCTCCCAATCGAGCGTTGAAAACCGTCGAACGAAATCCGATAAAACAGTGATTACCCACATAGGCTGGTCCATGGACCAAAGCCTTGTGCATGAGGGTTGTTTGACGGCCAACCCAGACAGAATACTCGTGCTGGTCATCACCCAGAACCCGACCCTGCTCTAGACCATGGATCACAACACCATCTTGAATGATGGCTTGGTCACCCACATAGAACGAATTGCCCCGATCTGCCCGAATCGAAGTTCCTGGCGAGATAAGGACACTAGCCCCAATTGTGACGTCTCCAATGATGTTAGAGAACGAATGAACAGAGGCAGATGCATGAATTTTGGGCTCCGCCAGGAGCTTTTGCCCCGGCGTTTGTGGAGCTGCTACTGCAACGGTATGAACCACAACGGTTCCTCCACGACTCCATCTGAACAGCGAACGATATATCTCGGGAAAATTCTGAGCAAGCCCAGGACATCGACATCCCCAAAAAGAGAACAGTTTCTAGACTGAGCAGAAACCACTATTTCAAGGACCGACGAGCACCCGAATCCGAACCGAGGTAAGCCTCATTGCGCTTGCTATACACCGATTTGTTACTCACATTAACTGTATCGATGATGGCAATGACAGCAGCATCAATAGGCCGCGTGCCGCAATCTCGCACATGGCGAGCTTGACTGCCGCGACTCACCAAAACCCACTCATCAACCCCTGCGCCGACAGTGTCAGCGGCTACCTCGTACTCGTCGAGAGGATCTCCTGCCTGATCTACAAATTGCAGCACAAGAAACTTAACCCCCTGGAGACTAGGCTCCTTATAGGTGCTAACCACTGTGCCCAATACCTTTGCGATACGCATGAAATCTAGGAGAATAGCGCTTCCAGTTTTGCCAAGCAGGCTCGCCACTAGCATCTACAACTAGCTCGGAGCCCACGGGTATTGCGAGCAGATTGGTGGAAACTTTCCAACTGTCGGATCAGCATTCAAACACTCCTGAGCCAAGATGAAGCCTCAAGCCTCAAAAACTCCAGAGCTGGAGAACGGAGCTAGAAGGTATCAACCTAAATGCACCGTCCTCTCACTTGAATGACTCAATTACATACGGAATTGCTCAACCGCTTCGGTGTAGCGAATAGGCAGCACATACTCCAGGTTCTCGTGGGGACGAGCAATGATGTGGTGGGAGAGAACTTCGCCACCGGCAACACGCTTAGCGGAGTCGAGGCCAGCGGAAACGGAAGCCTGAACCTCAGAGACATCACCGCGAACGATAACGGTCACGCGACCACTACCAATCTTCTCGTAGCCAACCAAGGTAACGCGAGCAGCTTTCACCATGGCGTCAGCAGCTTCCACAACAGCGGGGAAGCCCAAAGTTTCGATCATTCCTACTGCAATCGGCATAGTCTTAGTCCTTCAATGCGGCATCTCTGCTGAAAAGGTGGGTCCCTACGACCAACTATTGCCTCGCCTAAATCCTTGTCCCGTAAAGGTAACCAGCATCCAGGCGAAGAAATATTTCTCATTTCTGCAATCTTTCTAAAGCTCAGCATAGATTGGCAGGGGTCTATTGCCAACATTGATCCCAATGGCGATTTTCGATTGTATTGATTAGTTTATCTAATCAATCAAGGAGAGAATATTTGCTAAGCCAATCACTTAGAGATTGGTGGTTTTTTTGTCAAGCTAAATACAGAACGCCCCTAGGCATTATTTTTTGAGCCAGAAATAAGCTCCAGTAAATCGACATAGTCCTTTCTATGGAGCTATTTCAGCCACTATTTCTCAGTTCACTCTAGATCAAGTCTCATAAGCACTCGCAAACAGAGGCTCTAGCTTTGCCTGGTTGAGTATTGACTCAAGGAGGAATGTCAAATTAATAATTCTTAGCAATGTAGCGAGTATTGGCTTCGGTGTCAGCAAATGTATCCAGACAAATATGTCAAAAAGTGATGTTTCGCACTGCCCGTCAAGGTGCCCATGGCAAGTCAATGCGGAGCCGTGAGTCTGGGGCTCTCTTCATGCGGCGTCAGGGTTGGCGATGTCTGAGGGTGAAGAACGTTTGTTCTGCCCTTCGATGCTGGATTTTCGAAATCGCAGCTTCGGGATGTGTTGTCTAAAATGGAGCCCAGGGACCAAGCGCCGAAGCCCCTATGAAGACCTCGCGCTATCCATTGCTCACTACAACAGGTAGGAAACCATGACTCAGCGACTCAAGCGCTGGGAATCCCCCCGAAAACCCGGACGCAACGCAAAAGGGCGAGGGGGAGCAGCCCGGCAGCGACAACTGAAAAAGCAGCATAAGCGCTTCCTGAAGCAATTAAAGCGGCATAGCGATCGCGCCCAATCCCAAGCCACAAACCCACAAAAAAGCATAAAAAAGGATGACCTCAGAGTCATCCTTTTTTATGCTTTTTGCTCTACGAAGAAAGCATAGGGGCAACGTATTCAAAGCGAGATAAAGCAATCAGGCGAATTCCCTCGCTCTTTTTGCTTAATTACCGCCAACACTAATATTCGTTCCAAAGACTTCTGCATTCGTGAGAACAATGCCTTGAATCAATGCACCATCAACATCTGCATGGTATAGCTTGGCACTCGTTAGATCGGCGCGACGCAAATCCGTTGCGGCAAGAACAGCATCCGTCAGCATAACGCCTTCAAGATTGGCACCATTCAGGTTGGCACCGGTCAAGTCAGAGCCTTCCAAATTGGCATAGCTCAGGTCTGCCCCTTGTAAATTGGCACCGCGTAAATCTGCACCTAAGACATGTGCACCCCGTAGGTCAGCACCCGATAAATCACAGCGTGCACAGGCACCCGTCTTTAGCAATTGCTCCACATGGGATTGATTTGCGGCCTGGGCGGGCAGGGCAAACCATAGCGGGGTAAAAGCAATTAGAACCGACAAAACTTTTCTACTCATAACGCTGCTCTCCTCCTAGTTGTTGGTACAGCGCTGATTGCGTACCTCTAATATCTCACTCACGTTGGAGCTTTTTAATTGCGCAGAATTTTTCTTAACCTTTATAAAACTTAAATCATCCAAAGATTGAAATAGAGATTCCGTCTGGATAGACGCCGTTTCTGGAATCTCTCTAAGTTTCTGTGTGGGGTCAAGAAGCTACCTGATAGTTGCAGTATGCCCGAGATATTTAGGCGAGACGACAGTGAAAACGGCTAGATAATTGACATGGCGTAGAGAAAAATAAATCACCCAACGAATCCCCCAGTTTTTACGGATCTTGCCAACGCGATCGCTGAGTTATATCAAGCAGAATCTTGGGAGTGTTTGTCTAAAAAAACATTATGAGAGAGCAATGAAATACTTGAAAAACGAGTGCTCATGACCTTCATGAACGATACATCGAACTACACATCGCAAAAATTCTTGTATCGTTTGAAAAGCATTATTCCTTCGTCAGGTATTCACGAAATTTTCTGTATGACTTCCATCGCAGATAGCCTCACCGCACTCGACAATGACCTGTCGAATCGCTTCATCGAACTAGACCCGGCAGGGTATTTCATCGTCTACCTCGATCGCGATGCTGGACTCATTTGTGCAGATCACTACACCAATGCTATTAACGATGCCGGGCTCGCGACAGACCCAGAAACGGGCGAGGTTCTCGCCTGTAAGGGTTCTCTCCAGCGCCGACCCACCCAGACGTACTCAGGGCGCACCGCCAAAGAAGTCGGCATGAAAATCACAGAAGAAGCGAAGCCCTGTCCGCTCACACGCCTCGATCATGCACTTTATCTCGGTCGGGAATTTGTCCGAGCAGAGTTAGCACTACTGAGCGGAGACGAGTATGTACAGGATTAGTGATTAATCGGAAGCTCAACTGAGCGCAGCAATACATGCTCTAGAGAGGCTTTCGCATCGTCAGAAGCTTTTCTCCATGCTCTCGTAGATTTCCATATCGAAGTCCAAGCACGCACAAAAAAGCCCTCCGAAGAGGGCTAAGGGCATCGCTTGGGGCTAATCAGATTAAGTCGTACCACCCAGTCCATGGACTCGGTCAATTGGCTGAGTTAATTGGCTGAGTTAATTGGCTGAGTCAATCGACCGAATCACTCCACAGCCGTCTGCCACTCAACAGGCTTCTGTTAGTCAATAGCCCAGACGTAGCCAACGTTATGCGGAGGGCATTATGCAGAGGTCATTGTCGCAAATTTAATCTTGAGGTAATCCTCTTCCATCTTGGCACCGGAAGGCTGGAGCGCCGCCAAGGCCTGGGGTAATACCAAATTGCGACGGTGGTTGCCAATGCGAATATTGAGTTCATCGCCCGTCTTGCTCAGCTCTACTTGGTCCTTGGGAATCCCGGGCAAATAGACTTCAAGACTGTAATGGTTGTCCAATTGCAGCATGCGCAGGGTTGTTTCCTTGTAGTAGACCTGGGAGGGGTCTTCATCCCCATAGATCGTATCTTTAAGACGCTCCAGGGCTTCTAGCCCGCACATTTCCTCGGAATACAGAGGGACTTCCTTCACAGGGAGGGGCTGGAAGTTGTCATGAATCTGCTGACGATATTCCTGTTGATTTTCTTTCCAACGCTGGAAGAAAGGATCTGTCACAGAGTCTGGAATGATGCGATTGGCCACAACCATATCCGTCGCTACATTGTAGAGACTCAGATAAGCGTGGGCTCGCAGCGATTCCTTAATCACCATTTTTTCTGGATTCGTCACCAACCGAACGGACGTCTTCGTCGGGTCCGTCAGTACCTTTTCCAGTGCTTCAATCTGCTCATAAAACTCATAGGGGGCTTCCATCACTTCCTTGTTGGGCAATGAAAAACCCGCCACTGGACGAAATAGAGGCTCGACTAAAGGCCGGAGTGCAGCGGAGACCGCCTGGAGAGGCTTATAGAACCGACGCATGTACCAACCCGCAACTTCCGGCAGGCTGAGCAATCGCAGAGCGGTGCCGGTCGGTGCTGAATCAATGATCAGCACATCGTAATCATCCTCATCGTAGTGCCGTTTCATGCGCACCAAGCTGAAGATTTCATCCATGCCAGGGAGAATGGCAAGCTCCTCTGCCTCGACCCCATCCAGACCCCGAGCCTGGAGCACTTGAGTGATATAGCGCTTGACTGCGCCCCAGTTGCCCTCCAGCTCCCGTAGGGCATCTAACTCTGCGCCCCAGAGATTGGGCTTCACCTCTCGCGGATCGTGGCCCATCTCTAGATCAAAACTGTCAGCGAGAGAGTGGGCCGGGTCCGTGCTCAGAACCAAGGTCTTGTAGCCGAGTTCAGCACAGCGAAGCCCGGTGGCAGCAGCGACCGAAGTCTTGCCAACACCGCCTTTTCCGGTCATGAGGATTACGCGCATGGAGGGTCCCGATGGAATCTTTAAAAATCTTTACTTTGCCCGCTTTAATTCTAAGGGCTGTGTCCCAGTTCTGCCCCTTTCTAGGAGGGTGGTCTCTCATCTTTACGGCAAGATCTGATTTTAGCCGCAAAAATACTCAGATGAAATCACCGAAAACCGGCCATTTAGAGGACTTCTTGAAACAGGTGTAGCAGGTATGATGCCGATGGACGGGGATAGCAATGAGGTCCCAATTTATGCCCTCCTCGCGTAAGCGGCTCCTGCTCAATTCAGGTTGGACCGTCAAGTCAATCCAGCGGCAGCTCTCGGCACTCGCGCCGAGCACTGCGGTTTCGCTATTTGTCTTACTGCTTCTCAAATTGGGGGCGTGGGATGTGGCGGAGCAAAGCGTCTATCGCCTATTGTTTCGGCTACGCGGGCCCCGGGCTTGGGATGAGCGTATTGCCCTGATTACGATCGATGATGCTAGTGTGCAGAGCTTGGGACGGTATCCCTGGAGTCGCGATCGCTATGCAGACCTCCTCAATCAGCTCCTCCCCTTCCAGCCTGCCACCATCGGCCTCAACGTACTCTTTTCAGAAACAGCCCCCGGTGACGATAGCTTCACTGAAGCCGTGGGTGCGAGTGGGAATGTTGTCCTAGCGGTCGCGGCCGATCTACAAAACCTTCCCTTGTTCCCCATTGCATCGCTGGAAAATGAGGCCTCATCAGGACATATTTTTCAGACCCCAGAGACCGACGGCATCAGCCGCACCAATTATCTCTATGCCCATCGACTGCCAACCCTAGGTCTGTCTCTTGTGACGGTCTATAACTGGCAGCTCGAAAGTACCCTTGGCCTAGAACCTCCCTTTACTCCCATACCCCTCCCTTCAGAGCCCAGTGCAGCCCAAGCACAGCAAGGCAATAACACCCCCATTTGGATCAATTGGCCAGGACCCGCACGCAACCCTGGGCCTCTCACCTATTCCTTTCAGGATGTCGCCTCAGGCAAAGCGGATCTGAGCCAACTCACCAACAAAATTGTGCTCGTCGGAACCACCCTAACCGGGGTGGATAGCCTCCGAACCCCCTTTGACCAAAATCCACCCACCCATGGTCTTTATCTCCATGCGGCAGTGGTTGATAATTTGCTCCAAAACCGCATGTTGAAGCGCTGGCCCCTGGGGGCAACGGCGTTGGCCGTTCTATTCCTCGGTCCTGTACTGGGCCTTGTCTTGGACCAACTCAGCATTAAACGGCGCTGGGTATGGGTCATCGTCACCTGCCTCGGGTGGGTGGGGCTCAGCATCATCCTCATCCACGCCAACATTTTGATGCCCGTTGTTGCTCCGGTCATGACCCTCGCTCTGACCGGAGGGGTGTCGATCCTGCAAAAGCAGCTCCACACCAATGCCAACCTCCAGGCTCGCAGCGAATTACTCGCCACCATGAGCCATGAAATTCGGACACCGATGAATGCCGTCATTGGCATGACCGGACTGCTGCTCGATACTCCCCTCAATTTGGAACAGCAGGGCTTTACGGAAGTGATCCGCAGCAGTGGCGAATCCCTCCTGTCGCTGATCAACGATATTCTGGATTTCTCAAAAATTGAATCGGGGCAACTCGCGCTGGAAACTAGCCCCTTCGAGCTGCGCCGCTGCATCGAAGATGCTCTGGAACTCATGGCGCCTCAAGCCAGCCAAAAGGGCATTGAGTTGACCTACTGGATCGATGAAGAGACTCCCGAGGTGATTTCTGGGGACATCACCCGCCTGCGGCAAATCCTGCTGAATTTGCTCAGCAACGCCGTTAAGTTTACCGAGACGGGTGAAGTCATTATCCGAGTGCATGCTCAAAAGATTATTCTTGGCGAGTCTTCTCAACGGGATATGGGCAAGCAGCTCTTCCAAAAGCTCACCGGGCAACTCGCCCAGGCCCAAACAATATTGCGCCAGCAACAGGAATGGGTCCAACGCTATCCCGAACTTTTGGAATTGGGGACGCTTTATCGCATTGAATGTGCCGTAGAAGATACAGGCATTGGCATCCCCAAAGAACGACTCGACAGACTGTTCAAACCCTTTAGCCAAGTTGATGCTTCAACCACACGGCGCTATGGCGGAACCGGGCTTGGGTTGGTGATTAGCGATCGCCTCAGTCGGTTATTAGGCGGCAGGATGGGGGTGTTTACGCAAGATGAAAATGGTCGCCTCGGCCAAACCGGCGCTGCCCCTGTGCTGATGAATGCTCACCGTAGCCAGCAGGGTTCCACCTTTCACTTCAGCATCCTAGCCCCCTCCATTTCCACGGTGGAAACCGTCCCGATCGAAGCGGAATTGCTCCGGGGAAAACGGCTTTTGATCGTGGATGATAATCTGACCAATCGCCAGATTTTGACCCTCCAAGCCAAAAGTTGGGGCATGCTCCCCGAAGCCGCCGCCTCAGGGAGTGAAGCCTTAAAACGACTGAGCAAAGATGGCGAATATGATGTAGCCATCCTGGATCAACAGATGCCCGAGATGGATGGAGTCGAGCTTGTCCGACGCATCCGCACACAGGCTAATTTGCAATCGCTGCCGCTCATTTTCCTCACCTCCCTCGGCAGTCAGGAGCTGAAAAATCAGCCCGTGGAAAAGGAGCTAGCGGCACTCCTAACTAAGCCGGTCAAACAGGCCCAACTCTACGAAGTCGTTTGCCGCAGTCTCCACAGTGAAGGCTTTCCCACAGCACCAACGGTTCAAAAAGCATCCGAAATTGATGCCACCCTGGCCCAAACTATTCCCCTGCGTGTGCTGCTCGCGGAGGATAATCGTGTCAATCAGCAGGTTGCGCTCAAGTTGCTCAGCCGACTGGGCTACCGAGCCGACCTTGCCGCCAATGGCCAAGAGGTGATTGATGCCCTCAATCGGCAGGATTATGATCTGGTGCTGATGGATGTTCAGATGCCAGAAATGGACGGCCTAGAAGCGACGCGGCAAATTCGCCGGAACTTCCGCAACCAGCCCTATATCATTGCCCTGACGGCCAGTGCCCTGGAGAGCGATCGCGAGGACTGCTACGCCGCAGGCATGGATAGCTACCTCAGCAAACCCTTCCGCATCCACGAACTCGTCGATGCGATTCGGGCCATTACGGCTCAGCCTTGATCTCTGGCCTTGACTCCTGGAATGTGTTGCTTGAGTACCTCCCATTTGGCAATATCCCAGCTATCAATATGGGAAATGATTTTTCCTGTCTGATCAAGCTTCATCTCGGTACAACCCGGAATTGAAATACGGGGTTGCCAAGGCAACGGCGTGGTCCAATGCAGCGTCCAACGGGTGGAGATGGCATCGTCGGTTTGCTCCAAGCTGTGGACATCCATCTTGGGATTTTTGAACCAGGTTTGGATGAAGCCGATCATTTTCTGATAGCGATCGCGTCCTCGAAACTCGGTCATGGGGTCTTTGAAATAGACCTCATCGGCATAGATATCGTAGGTCTGATTTTCAGGGAAACGAGCGTAGTCAGCCCGCAGAATCTCCAGGATGGAAGCCATGCCTATGCCTCTGTTTTTCCACCAACGACATCTCTGACCCGGTAGATGGGACGGCCCTGGGATTCGTGGTAGGTGCGGATCAGCAACTCCGCCAAGAGACCGAAGCAGAGCAGTTGTACACCACCGATGACGAGGATAGCCACCAGAGTGAGCAAGGGGCGATCGCCAATGGCCAGCCCCATGCCAAATTTGAGGAATGTGAGGTAGAGCCCCAGCACCACGCCCACCACAATGGACAGCAAGCCCGCGATGCCAAAACCATGCATGGGCTTGGTCAAAAAGCGTTTCATGAAATAGATCGTCAGCAGGTCCATTACTACGCGAACGGTGCGGCCCAGACCATACTTGCTCTGACCAAACTGGCGGGCGTGGTGACGCACCGGCATTTCGGTGATGCGAGCCCCCTCCATGAAGGCAAGGGCGGGCAGAAAGCGATGCAGCTCACCGTAGAGGTTCATATCCGCCACCAGTTCAGAGCGGTAGGCCTTGAGTGAGCAGCCGTAGTCGTGAATTTTGACGCCGGTGACTTCGCCAATGAGCCAGTTGGCAATCTTGGAGGGCAGTAGGCGAGTGAGCGCCGCATCCTGGCGCTTCTTGCGCCAGCCACTGACCATGTCGTAGCCCTCATTGAGCTTGTCGAGCAACATGGGGATATCCAGGGGATCGTTCTGTAAATCCCCATCCAGCGTGACAATGGCATCTCCAATGGCGTAGTTGAAACCGGCGGCCATGGCAGCGGTTTGGCCGTAGTTTTTGCGCAGGAGTACAGCTTTTAGATCATCGCGTTCCTGGGCGGTCTGCTTGAGCAGGTCAACGGAGCCATCGCGGGAACCGTCGTCCACCAGGATCATCTCGTAGCTGAGACCGGACTCGCCCATGGTGGTGGCGATCGCCTCGATCAGCCGGGGAATGCTCTCTACCTCGTTGTAGATGGGCACCACCACCGAGACATCCAGCAGGCGATCATCCAACTCGGGATGGGCGGCGCGGGCTTGACGAGAGATTGTAGATACGTCCATAACTCCCTAGCAGTTTCGAGGAAACAGCGGTCTAAAAGTAAACAAAGTTTAACGGTTGGTGGGGAGCAACAGCAATCGGGCGGGGATCGGGTTAGCGCGTATAGAATGTTCGCGGTGGGCGTATCCGTAGATAGCATGACAAATTGGGCACTGATTGTCGGCATCAATCAGTATGAGCATTTTCCCCAGAATCAAAACCTGCGCTTTGCGACGGCGGATGCGGAAGCGATGCGATCGTTTCTGATCGAGCAGGCGGGCTTTGCCACGGAAAATGTTTTGCTCTGTACGGATGATTCTGAGCCGATCGATGGCATGAGGACGCAGCCCTC
>CALIJJ010000098.1 GCA_938017515.1 uncultured Pseudanabaenaceae cyanobacterium | reverse complement strand
TAGTCCGCACAGTTCTTTTCCAGGTTTTGAATCATCTCTTCGGCGAGATTATCGGCGAAGGGACGGGCCTGATTTTCCGTCGGTACGATGTGATCCACCGTCGCCACCGTCCGTTGTGGATACATCACCTCCAGGTTCCGCTCACGCAGCATTGCAAAGGCTTGGGGACTCGTGACTTCGTGGATCAGGTGCAGACCAATGAAGAGTTGAGTTTGGCCGGAGGGCAAGGTTCCAACGGTGTGGCTGTCCCACACCTTGTCAAAGAGGGTGCCTTTGCTCATGGGAATAACGCTCGAATGAAGGGCTCAACGGTTGGCCGACGGACTTAAACTGTTACGCCGACTACATTTCAATCATGATTCAGGGCGATCTAGATGTCCAATATATTGTTTTCTAATTTTTAAGACTTTAGAGATCTTAAAACTAGGAGCGAATGCCTGCGAGGCACCGCCGTTTGACGCCCAGGAAATCACCCCTTTAAAACCGTTACGGAAGTTGAATAAAGTTCTTGGCGA
The DNA here is from genome assembly GCA_938017515.1 of uncultured Pseudanabaenaceae cyanobacterium. Lineage (GTDB taxonomy): Bacteria > Cyanobacteriota > Cyanobacteriia > PCC-9006 > JAAUQQ01 > JAAUOP01. Next base: position 9,522 of record CALIJJ010000098.1, on the reverse strand, counting down.
TCGACACCTCGCTCACACCGACGCCCACTAACCGAGCTAAAAATTGATCGCCGTGGCGAATGAGTGTATCTCCGGCGTACTCGCCCATGCCTGTCTCTAGGGCAATCTCCGCCAGCGTGAGCCCCGCACCCAGGCCAATCGTCTCTGCCGACCGGAAGCGACCGCCGACTGTAAAGTCGTGAATGATATCTGCTGCTGCAATGGTTGTGCTGACATCAGCCGCCGAAAAATCAAAACGATCCTGGCCACCCCCGCCCCACAGCTCATCTTGTCCCGTGCCGCCCACCAAGACATCATTGCCCTGACCGCCCTGGAGGCGATCGCGCCCCGCTCCCCCCAGTAGCTGATCCCGGCCCCAGCCGCCAAATAGCCGGTCATTCCGCTGGGTGCCATAGACGATTTCATCCTGCCCCGGTTCAGTCGATTCCACGACGAGTCGTTCCACCTCCCGAGACCGATCATCAATGATGAGGCGGCCTTCGTGGCGGCGGCGATGGCCATCCTTTTGCCATCCTGAGACTAGGTCCAGATTCTTGACACCGATTTGGTTGGCGATCGCATTATCATCGTCCACAAACTGGGCAAACGCCTCGTAAACCCAACGATGTTCTGACCCCGGGGGGCGCAACAGGCTGAGGCCAAAATCCATCTCGTAGGACTCATGGGCCCAGCCTGAAACCGTTTGGTTGCCTGCGGTGCTGCGAGCCCCGACAAAGGAGCGGGAGAGGCGGGAGACGTCGTCAAAGCGGATGGGTCGCTCAGTCTCCCCATCGTTGTCAAAGTCATAGCCAAACCCTGTGACGGAATTCAGCTCAGACGCTGGATCGAGGGCAAAGATGGAATTAACGCCGCCGTCGAAGCGATCGGCAATTTCAGCACTGAGGAAAGCGCCTAGGCTATGGCCCACCAAGTTGAGATTCGTTTGTGCCTGGGTATCGGAAATTCCCCAGGTTTTGAGTTCCTGGGCTGCCCAGTCCGCCACCGAGGCAATCCAGCTGGCTGCCTTGAAATTGCCGCCACTTTGGAGACCGCCGACACCATCGTTTCCGTTTTGAGCCGCCTCACGCCAGTCCAGCAGGAGCACTGTATCCTGGCCGTCTCTGGCTCGGGTAATCGCCTCAGCTGTGGGCTCAAAAATTGCTGGGGCACTGTTCCAGCCGTGGATGATCACCCAAGTGTTGTGGGGTGTCCAGGGCTGCGCTAGGGCAGGGGTGGGCTCAGATGCGTTGGCTTGAGAATGGCTGCGGCTGAACTGATCCGGGGCGATATTGGTATCCGATTCATGGGGCTGGGGTAAAGGGGTCGCGAAGCGTTCAGCTTGGGACAATGATGAATCTGGGCTTATGGCTTCAGCGGGAACGGTCGTGGGCTTTTCCAGTCCTGAAGGCGTTGATGTCATTCCGTTGTCTGAGCCAGCAGCGTCTAAAGGCGCGGCTGTGTCTGAAGCCGTTGATTCTGACCCCAGTGGCTCGGGAAAGAAGGGGGCTTCAGGGACGGGCGGTGCTGGCTGCGGTTTGACAGCCGCTGTGGGGTTAGCGACATCGTTCGGCACCACAGGTGCCAATACTTCAGTCGCTTCAGGGGAAGCCGGGACGGTTGGCTCGGCATGGGTGGGTGGTATCAAATCAGCGATCCCCACTCCCCAATGATGAATCTCAAAGGAGACTTGGCTGCTCAGCGCATTGGCTGCCGATGTATTCCCCAGGTTAGAGACCGTGCGACCGTCTGTAATTCCCCCAGTGATGCGAGCAGGGTTGAGAAAGCGGGTGGAGCGATCGCGAAGCGCCCTATCTGCGAGTAAAGCAGCCGAAGCAGCATCCGCGGGGGGAGCACTCACGACCTCCCCAAAGGCTGAAGTCCGGACCAATCCAGCCGCGACCTCACTCGCAGCATGCAAGCTCAAATCATCGTGGGTCGTCGAGCCCCCATCCCTGCTCCTGTCTAAGGTCTGCAACACTGCTGCATCCCCGGTGCTCGGATGCCCATTCGTTTGATTCAGGGCATTGTAGGTGGTCAGGATTGTTCCGTCCAGAATCGCTCCATCCAGCATCTCTGGTGCCTCTTGGGTAAGCGTTTTGAGTTTCGAACGTGTTGAGCTTCGTTTGAGCTTCGTTTGAGCTTCGTATGTCCGGGCCCGATTGATTCTTGCCCATCCTAAAAGATCTCAGTGGTTCTCGCGATCAAACCGCCGAATTCTCCGCAATGCTGCTGAATTGTGAAAGCCAGAAAAATACTAATTTTTAATGACGAATCTGTCGCGTGATTTGGCCACTCTAGTAGTTAGAGATGCCGCTGATTCTGGTCCCATCAGCAATAGCTCCCGCCTTCCGCTGGATATGGCTTTCTCTTGGGGTGGAACACTACTCGGTGTCTGTTACTAAAAAGCCATGGGACATTCCAAACGCGTTTGGGACATGACTGCACTTCCCCTCATTGCCCTGCCTTGGAGCAGTCTAGTTCCCGTTGCTGGGATATCAGCAGAGCCCCTAACTGCGGCTCCAATCCCATGGCAGCCCGTTGGACAGCTTGGCTCCATGCAGCCATTTCGAACAACGCCCGATTTTTCTGAACCCAAGTTCTCCACCGCACCTCCTCAACGCATGGCCCAGGTTGTGATGCCTGCTGCGGATGGCACGGGCACTCAGGTCCAGTTTGATGGCAATCAGTTCAGCATCACCGGTGGAACCCAGGCGGAGAACAATCTGTTTCACCGGTTTGAGCAATTCGACCTTGAGGCAGGTCAGATTGCCGATTTTTCAACCAATGCCGCCACCCAGGCAATTTTTAGTCAAATTTCAGGGGGAAATGCGTCTCGGATTGATGGCTTGCTCCAGGTCACAGGCGGCAGCGCCGATTTATTTGTCATTAATCCCGCTGGTATTCTCTTTGGTCCCAATGCCCAGCTGAATTTAGCCGGATCGTTTACGGCCACCACATCAGACTGGGTCGGGTTTGATGAGCAACAGTGGCTCAATACACTCACGGGTCAAAACTATGGTGAGTTGAGCGGCACAGCCAATGCCTTTGGCTTTTCTACGGCAACACCGGGGCATATCGTCAATCAGGGCAACCTTGCAGTAGCCCGAGGACAGGCACTGCGTTTAATCGGGGGCAATGTCGTCAACACGGGTGATTTAAGCGCTCCGGGGGGAGAGGTTTCGGCGATCGCCTCCCCCGGTGAGCATGTCGTCCGTCTCAGCGATGCCAATTCACTCCTAACCCTTTCGATCGCGCCAATCACAGACACCCCCATCACCAACGCTGCCCAGTTTTCTGAAGGGCTTGAAGCTCAACCCCTGTCCCACCCACGATTCGGAGACTCCCCGGCGGCTGAAGCAACCAATCTCCAAGTTCATACCGACGGGTCGGTCTCCCTGCATTCCAGTTCTGTCTCTGCCGCTCAGGGGCTCAGCGGTCCCGGCGGTCAGGTCAACCTTGTGGGTACAACCGTGGTGGTTGAAGATTCAGCCATCGATGCTTCCGGCAGCACAGGGGGCACCGTTCGGGTTGGTGGTGATTTTCAGGGCCAGGGGATGTTACCGGGTTCTCGTGAGACGCGAATCGATAGCCGTTCCGTGCTGCGGGCTGATTCCGTTGCCCCAGGCTCCGCTATCCATCCCGAGAGCAATCGTGTGATTGTTTGGTCCGATGGCAGCACCGAATTTGCCGGGACCGCCTCGGCCCAGGGACAGGGCTTAGTGGAAACCTCGGGGCGAGAGCAGTTGGCGATCGCCCCCACGGCTCAAATCAACACTGCGGATGCTGCGGGCAACCCTGGACGCTGGCTGCTGGACCCCGCGGATTTGACCGTCGTCGCTGCCGGAGGTACTGCCATAGTCACGGGAGGCACCAATGCCCCCACAACCGCGAGCAGCATCGATCGTTCTACGCTGGAAACAGCCTTGAATGGTAACAACGTCCAGCTTCAGGCAACGAACTCCATTCAGGTGGACACGCCGATCAATACCACTGGGAATGCTGGGGCAGGCGACCTGCAACTGGATGCACCAACGGTTAATCTCAATCAGCCGATTCAGCTCAACGGCAATCTCAGCGGCACAGCAACCACCGTCAACGTGGGTAGCGGTGGATTAATCCAAAATGGCATTGATGTTGCCACAACCGCAGGCACAGTCAATTTGGCCGCGAATACAACCTATCGCGAGGGTCAAAACATCGTCATTGATCGTCAGGTACGCCTGCAAGGCCAGGGGGCAGGCAGCAGCATTCTCAGTGGGGATGCGGATGGGGATGATGTGGCAACGGCAGACCTCAGTGACAACCACCGACTTGTGACCCTGACCAGCAATGCCAAGGGTACTGTCATTTCCGGTGTGAGCTTTTCCGAGGGCATTGCTGGGTCCGGTGGGGCAATTGAGAATAATGCAACAGAGGTTCTGATTGAGAACAGTGTTTTTGTCAATAATCGAGCCACGGGCTCAAGCAATGCAGACGGTGGTGCCATTCACAACCATGGTCAGCTCACTGTCAGCAACACCCAGTTCGAGAACAATCTGTCCGAGGGTAGTGGGGGGGCGATCGATCTTGAGCTCGGCTCGATAACCCTGAGCAGCACCATCTTCATCAATAATCAGTCTCAGACAGGTCATGGCGGGGCGATTGATGTTGATCCCGATGGAACGCTCACCATTAATAACAGCAGATTTACGAGTAATGCTGCTACAACCGACGGTGGTGCAATTTTTGCAGAGGGAGACATCAGCCTTCAAGGTACTGAATTTCGTAACAACACGGCACAGAATCAAGGGGGGGGCTTACATCTATCCGGCAATGCCACAGCCATAATTGACCGCGCTTTATTTCAAGACAATCAAGCGACGAAAGATGGCGGGGCGATCGCCAATATCAGCACCAATCCGAATTCCCTAATTGTCACAACCAGCAATTTTCAAGGGAATCAGTCCCAGGCAAGTGGAGGCGCAATCTACCTCAATTTGGGAGGGGGGAGCGCTAGCTTTGACGGCGTATCCCTGCTCAAGAACCAAGCGAACGATCATGGCGGGGGCATCCATGCCATGTCCAACAGCAACGTCAGCCTAACCAATAGTCAGATCAGCGATAATACCGCAGGGATAGATGGCGGTGGCATTCGTCTAACCAATAGTTCCCTCAGCCTCTCTAACTCCGAGCTGCTTCGGAATACGGCAGATTTTGGCAGCGCTTTGGAATTGAGCACTGGCAGCACGGCACAAGTGCTGAATAGCAGCTTTGAAGCGAATCAAGCGGGGGTTCGGGGAGGAGCAATTTCGCTGGATGGTACTTCTAATGCAACGATCCGCAATGTTGCGATTAGCTCAAACCAAGCTGGGCTGAGAGGGGGAGCCATTGCCTCTGATGGTGATCTAACGCTTGAGAACGGGATTCTTTTTGGCAACCGTGCCAATGAAGGAGGTGGACTTTCTCTCGAAGGTAACGGCAGAACCGAAATTTTGACCAGTACCTTTGACACAAATATTGCACTGAGTGGTGATGGTGGTGGCATTAGCCAAGGGGCGAATCACAGACTCCAGGTTGAGCAAAGTACGCTGATCAATAATTCAACCAGTGGTAATGGAGGGGCGATTGATATCAATCCAGCATTGGGTGGGGGGTCCACAGAACTGCTAAACAGTACTGTTTCTGGTAATACTGCGGCCTCCCTGGGTGGAGGCATTTCCCTGGGGGCAAATGCACTGGTGGATTTGAACAACATGACGATTGGCAATAATCGGGCGAATCGCGGCGGTGGACTGTCCAATCCCTTTGGCGGAAGCCTGACGCTGCAAAATACCATCGTGGCTGGAAATGCCGCCACAACCACGAATCCTGATATCCATGGCTCCATCACGAGTGCTGGTCATAATCTGGTGCAAAAACGAGGTACGAGTACCGGCTATATCGCTTCGGATTTAGCAGAGGGAACTGATCCTCTATTAGTTTCCCTGGCTGATAACGGTGGTTCGACTCAAACCCATGCTGTCAGAGTGGGCAGCCCTGTGGTGAATGCAGGTAATGCTACGGCTTTGTTGAGTGATCAGCGGGGGGCGGGGACCAATGGCGTTCGTGATATTGGTGCCTATGAGCTTAGAGATGACAGTTTGTCCGTGTTGTCTGGCAACACCTCGCAATCCACGGTGGTCAATCAAGCGTTTGCGACACCGATTTCACTAACGGTGACTGACTTGCTTGGGGGAGCAATCACGGGCTTGAGTGTGACAGTAACACCCGCTTCGACGGGGGCCAGCGCAACCGTTGCTCCCTTGGTGACGGATAGCAATGGCATGGCTTCAGCGATCGCCACTGCAAATACGATTGCAGGGTCGCATGCCCTCACACTCAACGCTGGAGGGAATTTCGTTACTCACAATCTGACCAATCTACCGGAGGCTCCGAGTAACCTAAGCGTGCTCAACGGTGATAATCAGAACACCATTGTGAATACAGCGTTTGCAAATCCCCTCCAGGTCGCGCTGTCAGACCCATTTGGTAACCCCATTTCCGGTGCGACCATTACGCTGACACCGTCCAGCAGTGGCAGCAGCGCAACGCCGGGGAGCCTAACACTTACGACCGATTCTGCCGGTCAAGCCAGTACGGGCTTGACTGCCAACACCATCGCAGGAAGCCACAGCCTAGGGCTGTCCTCGGGGGCGCTCAGCAATAGCACGAGCCTGATCAATCTACCGGATCTGCCAAATCAGCTCGCCGTGCTCAGTGGTGATGGTCAAACCGCTGAACTCAACACGGCCTTTGCGGAGGATTTGCTGGTGCAAGTGACCGATCAGTATGGCAATGGGATTGCTGGCGTGACGGTCACATTTTCCCCACCCGCCAACGGCGCGACTGCGGTCCTAGCCACTTCGACAAGTATTACAGATGCTGCCGGACAAGTTCAGACCAGTGCCAGCGCGAATGGCATTGTAGGGTCTTACAGTGTTGCTGCAGCAACTGATGATTTGAACCGCAATCTAAGCCTAACGAATACTTCCCCCTTGCTGCCAACGCCACCTATCTCACCACCACCCCCAACCGTTCCTACGACTCCAACCGTTCCTCCAACACCAACCGTTCCTCCAACACCAACTGCTCCCACACCACCAATGAGCTCTACCGTTGTGCCTGAGCCGACCTCACCGAGTTCGCCCCTCGTTCTGCCTCCCGAGCTTCAACAATTTTCAGAGCCTTTTTTACAAGAGAGCCAGTCAGTCAGTCAGCGTGAGTCTCGCCCGCCGGAACAGACGGACCCTGCCACCGTGAGGCTGTTTAATGCGATCGCCCTAGAGCAAATCGATCTGTCCTTCAGTGAAGAATATGCACAATACTGGGAGACCAAGATGCCCGAAGGCAAAACCCTTCAGGATGCCCAGACACTTCTGCGTCGCGCGGAAGAGGTTTACCAGGCAAGATCCGGCATTCTCTACGCTTTCTTCGTGGCGCCAGACCAGGACCCAAGCTCAGCCCTAGACCTCACGCGCCGACACAAGACAGAAACCAGTGGAAGCGATCGCCTCCTACTGACCCTGATTCCATCGGTGGGCAAGCCCATTACTCAACTCGTGGATGTCACCCGTGATGACCTCCTACAACAGGCAAAGCTTTTCCGGCTTGCCGTCTCTGACCCAGAGGATGAGCTGAGCTATCGTCCCCTTGCCCAGCAGATGCATCGTTGGTTGTTGGCCCCTATCGAAGAGGACATCCAACGGCTTCAGCTCGATAACCTGTTGTATGTTCTCGATGGAGGTCTGCGTACCATTCCCCTGAGCGCCATGATGGATGGCGAGGAATTTCTCATTGAGCGCTACGGGCTGTCGATCATTCCCAGTGTGGACCTTCTCCAAGCCAACTTTGGCTCTGCGCCCCTCAACCCTCAAACGCTGGCCGCCGGAGCCAATGAGTTCGAAGAGTTAAATGACTTGCCTGCGGTTACGGTGGAGCTGGATGTCATTGCGAACCGTCAACAATCCACAGCGGTTTTGTTCAACGAATCCTTCACGCCGGAGAATCTGATTAAGACCCAGGCTAAAACGCAGCCTAACATTCTACACCTGGCTACCCATGCAGAGTTTAATGCTGGAGATGTTGCCAGCTCGTATCTACAGTTTTGGGATTCTAAGCTGACCCTGGATCAAATTAGCCAGTTGGGCTGGGAGGATTTAGAACTCCTGATTCTGAGTGCCTGTGCGACGGCCATCAGCAGCCCAGAGGCGGAACTCGGCTTTGCAGGGATTGCCGCTGCAACGGGGGTGGAGACCTCCCTCGGCAGTCTGTGGAGTGTCTCAGACCTTGGCACGCTTGCCCTCATGGCAGAATTCTACGGCCAACTGGGGCAGGCACCGATGCGATTTGAGGCGTTGCAGCAGGCGCAAGTTGCGATGTTAAAGGGCAACACCAAAATTACGAGACAGCAGCTTGCCACCGAGCATGGAAACGTTGATCTACCAACTGAATGGGAGTTGCCGGAAACGGCTGACTTCAGTCATCCCTTCTACTGGTCAGGATTTACGCTGGTGGGCAATCCTTGGTGGTGATCGTAATTTGTTCCCATTAATCGATGCCTGGGCTCCGCTTTATCAGGTAGCCTCCGTCTCTACGCAATCTTTAGCCGGTAAGTTCGTGGTTTTTACCGAGTCTTTTCCCCTCTGGTTTGGCAACCCTAGAGCAAGGGAATTGGTGTGAGCACGAGTCATGCGAACCACCTAGAGTTTATTCACTCTCCCCATGGGCAGAGACCCTTTCTCAGTCTCTTCTCCACTAGGGTTTGCGCTACCACGGCCTATCGGAAAGGTACGGGATAGCTATGGGTGAATCCAAAGTGACGTTGGGTGTAGTGCTGCTGCCATTAACCAGTCTGTTGACCCAGGGGCAACAGGCCGTCGCTGCCCCCTTGACTGCGCCATCGTCTAATCACTTTGCCTCATTTCAATCTCTGCCAGCGCAGCAACCTTTGGGAGGGCGATCGCTTTCCCAACCCCTTTCGGCTGGGCCGCTAGCGCCAAACGCCACCACCACACCAGAGTTTTCCGAACGCATTGCCCAGCTCGCTCCCGCCATCACGCCTCAACCGGATGGCACGGGCACGATAGTCAGTCCCCATGACAATGGCTTCAGCATCACCGGAGGAAGTCAGGCGGGGCAAAACCTATTTCATCGCTTTGACCAATTTAATCTTGATGCGGGTCAGGTTGCCCATTTCTTGACGCAGCCCCAGGTGGAAGCTGTCTTTAGTCAGGTGGTCGGTGGTAATGCCTCCTACATTGACGGGCTCCTACAGGTCAGCGGGAGTTCGGCAGATTTATTTGTGATCAACCCAGCCGGAGTTCTGTTCGGACCCAATGCGCGCCTCGATTTAGGAGGCTCCTTCACGGCGACGACTGCCGACTGGGTGGGCTTTAGTCAGGGCTCCGCAGAAACCTGGCTGAATGTCCTGACGGGGCAAAATTACGGTGCATTATCGGGCAATCCTGACGGGTTTGGCTTTTCCGCAGCGGTGCCTGGCAGTATCGTCAACCAGGGCAATCTGGC
>CALIJJ010000097.1 GCA_938017515.1 uncultured Pseudanabaenaceae cyanobacterium | reverse complement strand
CCCGTTGCTGCTCTCCACTTGCTGAGCCAACTGCTCCGTTTCAGCCGCGTTGTCAATAATCTTGAGCCCATCCCGCAACCACTGGATGCAGGCCCCGCTGGTGAAGATGGCCCCCTCTAGGGCATAGCCAAACTTCGTGCTGGCCCCAGAAGGAGAACCAGACTCACTCCAGGCAATCGTACTCAGCAACTGCGGAGCGCGAGCCACGCTATCGCCAGTGTGGGCCACCAGGAAACTGCCCGTGCCGTAGGTGCACTTGAGCATACCGGGGCGATCGCAACCGTGGGCAAACAGCGCCGCCTGCTGATCCCCTAAAATCGCCGTAATCGGAATTTCCACGCCCAAAATACTGGCATCTAACAGACCAAACTCGCCCAAGCTCGGGCGTACTTCCGGCATGAGACAGGCTGGAATGCCAAACAAATCCAACAGCTCACTGTCCCAGGCCTGGGTCGCCAAGTTGAGCAACATCGTCCGACTGGCGTTGCTATGGTCCGTGGCATGGACCTTCCGCCCCGTCAGGTTCCACAGCGCCCAGGTATCCACCGTCCCCGCCAACACATTGGACAGGTCGCTGACCCCCGTTTGTTTGACTGCATCCAGCAGCCAGTTGAGCTTGGTCGCGGAGAAGTAGGCATCGAGGATCAGGCCCGTTTTCTCATAGACAACTTCTGCTTTACCTTGCGATCGCAACTGATCACAAAAACCAGCCGTACGCCGATCCTGCCAGACAATCGCCTTGTGCAGGGGCTGCCCCGTCGTCTTGTCCCACAAGAGGCAGGTCTCCCGTTGCACCGTCAACCCAATCGAAGCGATTTCCTTGGGGTCCACCCCCGCATCTTTCACCGCGGTTTGCATCACTGCCTGTACCGCCTGCCAAATTTCGGCTCCGTCATGTTCCAGCCAACCGGGTTGCGGATAATGCTGCGTCAGCTCTCGGTAGGCCTGCCCTGCAATCTGGCCATCCCGATTAAAAAGAATCGCACGGTTGCCGGTGGTGCCCAAGTCGAGGGCCATGACATAGCGGTGTTGGCTCTGGGTTTGACTCATGGGGAATTGCAAGGCGTCTGGAATAGTTTGGTCTGGAACATTCCGACTGTAGAACGGCCGTGGGGCAATCGCGTGATTCCATCATGATTATTCAGATTTGGCCGTAACAAATCCTGCGCTTTGTTACAGCGTTCTCTCCAACAAAACGGCCTGCCCGTCTTTCATCAACTGTCCTCGCAGTGCCTCTGTATCGGTCAACTCAAAACCAGGAGATGTCAACACAACCTTCCACTGACTGGGTTCAAGCTGGAGCCAGTCAAACAACGATGTCTGGGCCGGAGTGCCTCCCATGTGGGCCAGCATGGCGATCTGTTTATAGGCCGACTCTGAAATGGGACTGGATTGATCGGGGCTTGGACGCGTGCGAACGCCGTAGAACAGCGTGTAGCCAAATTCACTAATGTGGTTAAAGCGATCCGTCCCACCCAAATTTTTCATCAACCAAGGATTCTGACGACGGTATTCCCGTAGCCGCAAATTGTAGGCTGCGCGATCGCCCTCCACATCCGACTCAAAATGAGAGACCCGACTAAACTCGTGACAATCTTCCATAAACGAGCGTGCAAAGGCTTTGAGCTGAGTTGCTTCCAAATTTTGAAAGAACGCCCCCAATGCTGGCACCTGCGCCGCTAGCCCCTCCGCCTCTAGGCCCTTTTCTCGGCAGAGAATTGCCACCTGATCCAGGTCATACTCTGTTTTGTCCATCGCCGCGACCAGCATCTGAGCAAAGGTCTTGAGCAATGCCAAGGTCTCAAACCCAAACCCCTTAAGTGACTGAAAAAAGTTAGGGCGATCGTAAAATTCCGGCGTCACCTGCCAGTCCAAAAAGCCCGTTTCCTCTGAGGCCACTTTGACCCCATAAAGCTCATCCGTATTGCGGAAAAAGCCCCAACCGCTATGGACCAACGCGTTCAAAAAGTCCATGGGCAATCCCGGACTAAAGCCATAGACCCACAGCGATGTCGCGGGATTATCGTAGGCATTATTCAACACCTCCGGCAGCGTTTTGCCGAGGTTCCAGTTGATGTCGGCACTGAGGGGAATTTGGTTGCCTCGACGCACCGTATCGTGGTTGCCACAGCCCGTGATCCAGCGCTCGCCCTTCTGCATCACCTCCTGAACCCTGGGCCACTTATAGTCCCAAAAGCCCTTCAACGCGGGCGTATTGTGGGCAAAAATCAGCGGCCCCCACTGGAACGAGTCCGGGCGCAGCTCAATCAGCTCCCGGTAGGTGGACTTCTTCTCCCACCCTTCCTCGGGCCAGGGCCGACCATCCTCAAAGATCGTGAACATGAGCCGCTGGGCACCGTTAATCTCCTGGATGACATCGCTCATGGCCATCAGATAGTTGTCGTCGTAGGCCAGTCGCCCCGTAAACGGATTGAAAAAACGGAAATCCTGGCCACCGTCGATTCGAATGCCGTCAATGCCTGTGTTGATCTTGCGCCGTTGCATCTCCAACAGCGTCGATCGCACCATTGGAAACGTGTGGTGAATATCCTGGCCATACATGTTAGGCCCTGCCAAAAATTGCCGACTGATCAACTCCAGGGCCTGGTTGTCCGAGTGGCCATAGACCAGGTCATAGATGACTTGAATGGGCTTACCTGGGAAGGTATGCAACGTCGCCACAAAGTCCACGACTTCGTCGGGTCGCAGGGTGCTGAGCATGGACGGATTGGTCGTGGAAGAGCCCAAAATCGGCACGTCATAGCCCCAGTTCTGGGTATCAGAGCGACGCAGGGTGATGTAGAGCGGTTCGTGGGTGCAGACCGGCCCTTCGATGCCGTAGATTTCGAAATAGCTGTCCGGGTCAAAGGAGAAGAAATCGCGATCGCCCTCTTCAGAGCGATATTCAATCGTCGGCTCCGTGGGCAGAAGCTGAACCGCATCGTACCCCACATAATTCTGTTCGGCGGGGGTCAACGGCTCCTCGTTTTCGAGCTTGGCTGCAATGCGCCGGTAAACCTGGGTCAACCCCGCCAGCGTGCCATCTTCAGAGGCCGTGGGCACATGCAATTGCAGGATATTGGTGGGAGCTGGAACCCGAGGAAGAATCGGTTCTTCACCGTTTTCCGAGGGCGTCACCGGGGGCTGCTGGGCGCCCTGCTCCAGATAGACCCGATCAGCTCGTTGCCGCTGCAACGCCTCAAAGTCATAGAGTTCCGCCGGGGCAAAAATACCGTAGGGGAGGGAGTAGGGCAACATGTCCCGCACGGTGTAGAGACTGCTGTCGTTAAGGTCGCGGTAGCGCAACCAGTAGAGAGAGCCGAGGCGATCGCGACAGCCCACTTCCATCCCGCTGACCACAGCCCAAATAAACTCGCCCTGAAGCGGAACTTCCACACATTCGTAGCGGAACGGAACGGACTGATCGGGCAACGCCATGTCCACCCGCTTCATCGGCGTGAAGACTTCCAGATAGATACTGCGCTCCGCTGGCAAAATCTGCCCCGCAAGCTCTGGCACCCAGAAACCAATTTCAACCAGCCCATCCGTTCGCAGATGTGCCCCCAACCGCTGCGTCAACTTCTGACCAATTTCAAAATAGGTCAGCTTCTTCGAGTCCCCAACCTTCGCAGCCCAAGCCAGCAATTCATCCGTCTCCGCCCCTTGCAGCTCAACGGGCGAAGTCTCCAAAAATCCACTCTGCTTTTCTTCTGAGGTCAATTCTGGTGCTGACCCAGAAGACGAATCAGGAGCCGGATCAGTCAATAACAGGTTGCTCATCAAACAAGCTTGGGTGCAATATCCAAGTCGACAGAGTCCAGGTGGCAGCAGGCACAGGAGGCTACCGATCTACCCTCAGACTATTTGACCCCAGCATTCCAATGAAATCTAACGACTTTACACTTATTGACTTATTTTTACATTTCAGCATTATTTATCACTGGCTTGGCACTTTCAAAACTCAGCAATTTCATTGGCGAGCCTTGGGAGACTGAATGATACAATCGGGTCGAGCGAGAGGCCGCAGCGCAAGGGTTCACCTGAGCTAACGCTCTATAGTTCTGTGAATCATTGAACCTGCCTGTGCGGTTGAGCAATTTTCTTCAGTGTTTTCGTAGCTATTTTGCTGCGGGATTAACGGAAGATAGCTGATTCGTTTGATGAGTTCACTCAAGAATGTTGCATTATCATCGCTACTCCCATCATCGATCGCAATTTCGCAAAAGAGGTTCACCGGCTCCCCTCGGAAGTGTTCACGCTCAGCGTGTTTAATTGGGGCAGTGCCGTTCCACTGTTGTTTGCACTTTTGCTCAGCAAAAACGCCTCCTTTTGATAGAAGTGCTCTGATTGGTCAGGGCTGGGCATGGTGAGTCAGTTTCTGTTTGATTTCCAAAGCCGTTTAACGAACAAGATTAAATTATTTTGTTCCTAGGTCTTCTTCCAGCAACAGTTTGCTGTGGGTTGATCTCCAACGTACTTTTGGCATTCTTCAACTTTTTGACGTTCTTTTAATTGGGGAAGTCCAAATTATGAAATCTTCTTTAGTCATTCTCTACCACCGCGAACCCTACGACGAAGTCGTTGAAAACGGTAAGACGTGCTATCGCGAGAAGAAGAGCCCCAACGGCATCTTGCCCACGATCAAAAGTGTTTTTGCGAGCGCCGAGCAAAGTACCTGGATCGCCTGGAAACAAGTTAGCGCCAAAAACAAAAAGACCTTTCAAGAGCGCATGAGCTTTGAGGGGAATGATCGCGGCACTGTTCGCCGCATTCCCCTCACAGCGGATCAGGTCAAGAACTTCTACTTCATCACCTCGAAAGAAGCCTTCTGGCCCATTCTCCACTCCTTTCCCTGGCAGTTCACCTACGAATCCTCCGACTGGGAAAACTTCAAGGCGATCAACAAGATGTTTGCGGATGCGGCCTGCGAAGATGCCGCTGACGATGCCTTGATTTGGATTCACGACTACAACCTCTGGTTGACGCCCTATTACATCCGCCAGCAGCGTCCCAAGGCTAAGATCGTCTTCTTCCACCACACTCCGTTTCCCGGCCCCGATGCCTTTAACGTGTTGCCCTGGCGTGAAGAGATCGTGGATAGCCTGCTCTCCTGTGATGTCGTGGGTTTCCATATCCCTCGCTACGTCGAGAATTTTGTGGCGATCGCCCAGGGATTCCGCGAGATTGAAATCGTTGAGCGCAAGCCTGTCGATGCAGAGTTCACCCCCCGAGGTACAGCATTGGCCTGCCCTGAGATCACCTCTAAGGTGCGCCACAAGGATCAACTCATCACCCTGGGAGCCTTCCCCGTGGGTACCAATCCCGAGGGGCTGCGTGAGATTGTGGACCGACCCGAGGTCCAGAAGCGGGTGGCGGAGCTTCGGGAAGAGATGGGGGGCGATCGCCAGCTCATCGTCTCGGCGGGACGCGTGGACTACGTCAAGGGGACGAAGGAAATGCTGCTCTGCTACGAACGCCTACTGGATCGGCGTCCCGAGCTGATTGGCAAAGTGAATTTCGTCGTTGCCCTGGCGAAAGCAGCCCCCGGCATGCGCATCTACCGCAATGCCCAAAGCGAGATCGAGCGCTTGGTGGGCAAAATCAACGGTCGTTTCGCCAAATTAAGCTGGACTCCCATCCTGCTCTTTACCTCTCCGCTGCCCCAGGAGGAGATTTTGGCGCTCTACGCCGCTGCGGACATTGCTTGGATTACGCCGCTGCGGGATGGCCTCAATCTGGTGGCCAAGGAGTTTGTCGTCGCGAAGGGCGGCAAAAGTGGAGTCCTCGTCTTTTCGGAATTTGCCGGAGCGGCGGTGGAGTTACCTGATGCGGTCCTCACGAATCCCTACGCCGACAGCAAAATGGATGAGTCCATTGATGAGGCCTTAGCCATGGCCCCTGAGGAACAGGCAGAGCGCATGGGTCGCATGTACAAGGCCATTCAGGCCTACGATGTCGATCGCTGGGCGAAGGAACTATTGGGTGCCGCAGACTAGGGGAGCCTCTGTTCTGCGATCTGCTGTGGCCATCTGCTCAGCCCTGGGCCACAGCACCAGCCTAAGCCTCGATCCACAAAAAGGAGTGCGCATTAGCGGTCTTCATCTACCTTAGGGGTGTGTCATTCCAGGGACTCAGACCGCTACGTTGATCAGCATTAGGGTGTGTGGTGATCCGGTCCGCGATCCGGTCTGCTTTGATCCAGTCCCCTTTGCTCTAGTCAGGAACCCAAGTTCGAGTCTGTTATGCGAGACCTATCTACCCTCCAAGATCAGTCCTTCGATCTCATCATCATTGGTGGCGGCATCAATGGTGCCGGGACCGCACGGGAAGCGGCGCTCCAGGGGCTCAAGACGCTGCTGATTGAAAAAGGCGACTTTGGCAGCGGCACCACAAGCTGGTCCTCGCGCTTGGCCCACGGGGGTCTACGCTACCTAGAATATTTTGAGTTCAATCTGGTGCGGGAGTCCCTACGAGAGCGGGAGGTGCTGCTACGCAATGCTCCCCACTTGGTCAGACCGATTCAGATGACGATCCCGATCTATCAGGGCAATAAGCGGGGACCCCAGCTTGTGCGGGCAGGCATGGTGCTCTACGACATCCTCAGCTACGACAAAACCCTGCCGGGACACCGGATGCTGGGACGCCAACCCTTTGCCCAGCTCTATCGGGGGGTCAATCAAACGCG
The DNA here is from genome assembly GCA_938017515.1 of uncultured Pseudanabaenaceae cyanobacterium. Classification (GTDB taxonomy): domain Bacteria; phylum Cyanobacteriota; class Cyanobacteriia; order PCC-9006; family JAAUQQ01; genus JAAUOP01. The sequence continues at coordinate 2,826 of CALIJJ010000097.1, read as the reverse complement.
GCTCGCCGGAGCCGCCCAGTATTACGACGGCCAGGTGGAATATGCCGAACGCCTCTGCTGGGAAAATATTCTGGCGGCGAAGGAAGCCGGGGCCACGGTGCTGAATTACGTCACCGTGGAGCGATTGGAGCAGGATGGGCAACGGATTAGTGCGATCGCTTTACGAGATAGCCTGGGAGATAGTTTGGTAGATAGCCTGGGAGATAGCCAGAAAAGTCCAGACTCCGGCCAACGCATCACCCTTGAGACCCACGATGCCATCGTGATCAACACCGCTGGCCCCTGGGTCGATCACGTCTGTCGGTCTACGACCCAGGAAGGCCAAGCCGCCCCCGTCAGCCAAGAGCGCTTAATTGGCGGTACCAAGGGCAGTCACATCGTGGTGGAGCCCTTCCCCGGCGCCCCCGACGGCGCCCTCTATGTCGAAGCCGAGAGCGACGGTCGGCCCTACTTTATTCTCCCCTGGCTCGATAAATATCTGATTGGCACCACAGACCTACGCTTCAGTGGCGACCTCGATGCGTTCAAGGCCAGTAACGATGAAATCGACTATCTGATCGACGAGACCAACCGTGTCTTGCCCAACGCGCGCCTCAGCCGGGATCAGGTGACGTTCACCTATTCCGGGGTACGTCCGCTGCCCTACAGCGATGGACAAAAGACGAGCAGCATCACGCGCAGCCATATCCTGCGGGATCACGGCAAGAGCAACGGTATCAACAATCTCATTTCGCTGATCGGTGGCAAGCTGACCACCTACCGCCAGGTGGGCGACGATCTCGTAGAAGCTGCCCAGAAAAAGCTGGGTCGCTCGGTGAGCAGCGGTAAGACGAAAACCCTGCCGCTCCCTGGCGCTGTGGGCCTCAGTTCAGAGGCGATCGCCCAAGCCATTCAGCGCTATGCCGCCCCCTCCTCTCCCAGCATTGATCCTCAAAATGGACGTCCTGCCGAAGTATCCATTCCAACTTCGACGATCCATTATCTCTTCAAGCTTTATGGCAGTCGCGCCACCGCCGTTCTACGCCTAACGGATGAAAACCCAGATCTGGCACGCCCAATTGTGCCTGAATTACCCGACATTCATGCACAGGTTGTCTATGCTGTAAGGGAGGAGATGGCTCATACCCTGGTGGACATTTGCTGTCGGCGAACACTCATTGCCATGCTGGCGAACTATGGGTTGGGAGCCCTGGCTCCCATATCCGAGACCCTGCGTCGTCACTGCGGCTGGAGTGAAGCGGACTGCGATCGCCACCGGCAAGCCTATCAAACCTACATCGAAACCACGTCTCTGCCCGACTATGCCATTGCAGAGTCAGCAAGGGGGAATACAGCCCCCTCCGATGCCCCGCTCGCCCGAGATGCCCTCGTCTCTGAGGCCAGTCCGTGACCGCATCAGGCTTGACCGATGGCCGAGTCCAAACGTCAGCCCTGAGCGAGACATTTCGATGACATTGAACTCAACGAGGTTTATGGTTACTTCCCGACCGTCCAAGCGCGTTTCTGTCACTGCCTCTAAGCGACCCGCCGTGGGTCCCCAAGCAGGCCAGGCCCACCCTGGGATGCTAAGTCAATCTCGGGAGACGACCGTCATTCCAACCGCAACCATTACGGTGCTGGGCACCGGTGCCTGGGGAACCTCGCTGGCCTATGTGGCCAATGCGAATCCTGAGAACGCGGTACGCACCTGGTCTCGCCGCAGCCCTGAGCCCCTGGAATCTGTCCTGGAGGGGGCAGAGGTGCTGGTTATTGCCATCTCAATGAAGGGCATTGTCGAACTCTCGAAGCGCATTCGTCGGATTGGCCTTGATGAGAAGACAATAATTGTAACTGCAACTAAGGGCCTTGATCCCGAGACCCATCTCTCCCCGTCGAGCATTTGGCAGTCCGCCTTCCCGAATAATCCCATTGCGGTGCTCTCTGGCCCCAACCTGTCCAAGGAGATCGATCGCGGTCAGCCCGCAGCAACCGTTGTCGCGAGCAAAGATGAAGCCGCGGCTCAAAAGGTTCAGGCGCTGATGAGCCACGATCGCTTCCGGGTCTATACCAATGGCGATCCCCTGGGTACCGAACTCGGCGGCACGCTTAAAAATGTGATGGCGATCGCCGTGGGGGCCTGCGACGGTCTCAACCTAGGAACCAATGCCAAGTGCGCTCTCATGACCCGCGCCTTACCCGAGATGGTTCGTGTGGGTGTCAGACTGGGAGCCGATCCCGAAACATTTTTGGGATTAGCCGGTCTCGGCGACATGCTCGCGACTTGCAGCAGCAACCTTAGCCGCAATTACCGCGTTGGCTATGGTTTAGCCCATGGCAAATCCATGAATCAAATCCTCAAGGAGTTGGGCAGCACCGCAGAAGGTGTTAATACAACCGAGGTACTACTTGAGATTGCCAAGGAACATGGCATTTCGGTGCCGATTGCCAAGGCGGTTCATGCTCTGATTCACGGCAGGATCGATGCCAAGTCCGCCGTGGACTTGCTCATGGATCGGGATCTGAAGCCCGAGACCTTGGGACTGCTCTAGGAATCGATTGCTCTGAGAGTTGTTCTCTAGGGTCGATAGTTAATCTCGAAGATGGCGTCTGAGGTTCTGAGCACCGCTTGTTCAGCGGCTTCGCGCAGGAGATCTTCGTAGATGCGATCGCGCAATTGTTCCGACAGGTCAGTTGGCAATACCTGGGTTGCAGACCCGTCAACCTGCACTCGATCCAGCAGTTCTCCATTGCTGGTTTTGAGGATCTGGGTATTGATTTGTGCGATCGCGGTGACGGGTTCTTCCGAGTCCCGAGCATTGGCCGATGGGGATGCAGCCCCAGCCTCCG
>CALIJJ010000096.1 GCA_938017515.1 uncultured Pseudanabaenaceae cyanobacterium | reverse complement strand
CTCAGGACATAAAGACTAAGACCCTGAGCAGTCGAGGATTGAGCAAAAACCAAGTCTCCCTCTTCAACACCCCCCAATCCTTCAGAAAAGGTGGTGAGTGAACCGTCGGCGATCGCAATACGCTCAATTTTGCCCTGGTTCGTGGTGGCATAGAGATACTCCCCGTTGGGATCAATGGCAAACTCTCCACGACTACTGGGAACCGCCGCAATCAGTTGAAATTGAGGCGCACCCGTGTCATTGGGCGTTGCCTGGTAAAACTCACCGTCTACCGTCGAAAAATAAATGTCCCCCGTAATGGGCTCAATTTCCACACTGGAGACGGTTTGCCCTAGACCCGTAATCAACAGGGATGATTCCCGCGTCGCTAGGTCAAAAACGCGAAGGGCATTGGCATCCCCCTTACCATCACTGATATAGATTTTTCCCTGGTGAATCGCAAGTCCGGCATCGATGCCAAAGCCTGCAAGCTTTGCAATTTCGATATCAGTACCGGCATTTAGATCAATCTCTCGCAAACTGCCAGAGTTGCCCATCACACCATAAATCTTGCCGTTATAAAACTGAATATCGCTATGCTCTGGGTAAAAGCGTTCTTCAAACTCCTCAATCAGAACTCTACGAGATTTGTCGGGAAATAGCTGATACAGTAAATTGTTTCGGGTGGCCAGATAAAGACTGCCGCTCTTGTGGTCAACTGTTAGCTTGTTAGTAATGCCCAGCCACGATTCATCTAGGTAAGTGGACTGCTCAAAACCATCCACCAGCACGGGTAGGGTGTGATTAAATGCGGCCAAAGTCTCTGGCGTAAAGGCTGGCTCAGCTTGCACCTCGCCCCAGGTCACCTCAAATTCCCAGTTGCCCCCCAGGCGCTCGGCCCCCATAACCGTATTAGAAGCGGCAAGGTTGGCACCGGTCAGCCAGTGCAGCTTCTCAACCAGCTCCGCCCCAGCATCCCCTGCCGCTAGCTCACAGCCGTAGAGCCAGAGTTGTGGCAGGGTTGAACGCTGCTCAAAGGTGCTGGCAAACCACCGCTGTAGCGATTTGCGGTGGCGATCGAGCGTACTCAGACTCAGTTCACCGTTCCCCAGCTTCAGACAACCCGGCATTCCATGGGCAACAATGTGGACTTCTGAGAATGACTGTCCTTGCAGCAGCTCGGTGATTTGCTCAACGCCATCGCGCTCAGCTTCGAGGATGTGGGCGATCGCCCCTTCCACTACCCCCGCCGCCAACATCGCAGCATCGGCCACACCTGGATCAAGAATGACGAGCGTCGAGGTACGCCTATGCCCAGGTCGGGTCGCCACTGCTTCCATTACTACTGCCATGACTCAAACACAATCAAAAATCACTATGGTTTTAGCAATCCCGAGAATCATGAGCCTCAATAACGGCGTATATGCGGAATTTCTCAAATGAGGCCTTAGAAAATAGAAGGTTTTGATTGATTTACGTAACTTAAGAGGGATTATCCGAATTTTTAGCAAAAAACGGGTTTTGCGATGGAGCGTTGTCCCCAATCACAAAACCCGTTTTTCAATGCTCAGAGCAATCTAGGCAAAAGCTGCCTTAACCACAATGTCGTCAAAATCCATATCACCGCCACCGACTAAATCCTCAAAGCCGAAGGTATTGTCACCAATCAAACGGATATGGTCCGTGCCATCGCCATTGGCCCCCATGTGGGTGAAGTAAATGCTGGGGTCGTTGCCACTGCTTCCATCCAATAGCTGGTCAACCGTTCCATCCACAACAATAAATGCTGCCAGGAGCTGCCCCATCTCAATGTCAGTGGTGAAGGTTTCAACGCTGCCGTTGGTTCCGGTGAGATTGACGTTGGTCAGACGGTTGGCCAGGGCCGCATCGATGTAGCCTGCATCCCCAGGATTGAGCACATTGCCCAAGCTGTCGCTGACCTGACCCAGCTCATTGTCAATGAAGTAGAAACCCACCAGGTTGTCATAGTTAGCATCGCGGTACACCTCAAACGAGGCCGTTTTGGTGCCCGTCTCATTGCGGAAATCCAACAATTCAGACTCCGCATTGCCATTCCCCTGAAGGCCACTGCCCAAGGGAGCAGCTGTACCCGGTCCTGCCTGAAGCACCACATCGCTCAGCACCGAGCCACCTTGCAGCGGTACCTGCAAACTGAGAGGAACAGCAGAATTTAAGAGCGTTTCAGCCGCAATCACTGGACTCCCCGTCGTCGCCAAGCGAGCCAACTGAAGCGTTCCAGCCCCACCCTGGCGCAGACTATCCAAACTGCCATTCTCAATCACAGCAAATTGAACCGTACTGTCACTCTCAAGGTCCACAGTTCGGCTGGTCGTGAGCCCTGGCAAACGACCTGCTTTCAAGGTTGAAAAGACAACCGTTGCATTTTGCAGCAGAGCTTCGGTGTAGCCCGCTTCGCCGGGGGCAATACCATTGACGCGGCCCTCCGCATCATCGGTGCGAATCACAATCAGCTCATTGACACTGTCTGTATTGCCCTGGGTCAACGTCAGGCTAAAGGGTTGAGCCGCAGTAGGAGGCACAGGCTCCGTTGGCAGAGTCGGAGGCGTGGAGTTGGGAGATGTGGGTTCAGAAGGCGTCGGAGGCAGCGATGGGGGTAGCTCTGGGCCCGGCACTGGAGTCGGCTCTGGCGTGGGCTCTGTTGGTTTTGGAGCAACAGAAAGCTGGAAACGATCGGTGGCTGAAAGTTGCTGATTATCACGGGCAGTCACCAGAACCTCCAAGTTGCCCACATCAGCTCCGGTGGGCGTACCGCTAAAGCGTTGATTCTCCGCACTAAAGGTTAGCCAGCTCGGTAGGCTGAAAAAGACATCTCCCCGCTGCTCCAGCGCTTGATAGGTCAGAACATCGCCCACATCAGGGTCAACGAACGTCCCTGAAGGAATGGAAAATTCGAATAGCTCCCCTTCCTGGGCCTGCTGATCAGCAATCTCGCTGACCAAATTGGGCGCCGAATTTTCATCGTCGTCAATGTTGGTGAGAGCGATCGCATCCGGTGTCAACGCGGCATACCCCGCATCCTCGCTAGCAAGCGTCAGGGTAATGGCATAGCCCACATCCCCATCATCTGCACTGTCATCCACCCCAGTTACGACAACGGTCTGTGCTGTGTCCCAGTTCTCAGTTGTGAACGTAATGGCCTCCGGTGCAGTGGCTTCGCTGGGCGTATCACTGCTAAAGCTCACCGTGACGCTAGCGGAGGGCTGCTTATTCAAGACCACTTCCAGACTCGCAGTTCCCCCAGCCTCCGTGGTCGTGAGTTCCGTCGTCGGCGTAACGGTAATCCCCGGTTCGTCATCATCAATCGTCGTAACGGTAACGGATTGACTCGCCACCGCCGAGAAGGCACTATCGCTGGCACCACTATCGATCGCGAGCGTCACATTAGTGGATTGGTTACCATCAATAGCAACATCATCAACGCCGGAAACAGTAACGGTCTGGGGCTGATCCCAATCACTGGCGGTGAAGGTCAGCGCGCTCAGGTCTACAGTCACCTCGTTGGTTTCACCGCTAACAACCGTGAGCATTACATCGCTACTAGGCTCGGCAGTCAGCACCACCTCAAATGTGTCAGTTGTGCCC